>JBJEQI010000273.1:0-1520 GCA_051881675.1 Acutalibacteraceae bacterium | reverse complement strand
TCTACCGCAATTTGGAAAGCGCGCTTTACGCGGTCGTGATGATCTTTGTGCAGTCCAAAACGATCGACGCACTGGTCTACGGTCTCGACAAAGGCAAGGTTTTGCTCATCAATTCCCTGCGCTACGCCGAAATAGCAAGCGAGATCATGGCGGTCATGCACCGCGGCGTGACGATGCTCGACGCAAAAGGTGCCTATCGCGGCGATCATCATCCGCTGATTCTCTGCGCTGTCCGCCCTTATGAGGCGGCGGCACTGCACAGAATCGTGAAAAAAATCGACAAAACCGCTTTCTTAGTTTCGCTCGACGCAGGCGAAATTCTCGGCGAAGGCTTCAAAACCACCTAAAGGAGGCATATTCTTTGATCAGTGAACAACTGCCCGCCGTCTTTTTTGAAAATATGAAAGCCGTGCTCGGCGACGATTACGGCGAATACGCTTCCCTGCTCGACGCCGTTCCGTTTCGGGGGCTTCGGGTCAATACGCTGAAATCGGATTTTGAAACCGTTTCATCCGCGCTTAACACGAACATGACGAAAACGCCGTTTTGCGAAAACGGCTATTACATATCCAACGATCTCGCGGGGCTGGGCAACCATCCGCTGCACCACGCGGGAGCGTTCTATCTTCAGGAGCCGTCGGCGATGTCGGCGGTCACGGCGCTGGGCCCCCGCCCCGGGGATAAGGTGCTCGATCTCTGCGCGGCGCCGGGCGGAAAATCCACGCAGGCGGCGGCGCTGCTGCAAAACAGCGGTATACTTGTTTCAAACGAGATCGTCCCCGCCCGCGCGAAGATTCTTTGCTCGAATATTGAGCGCATGGGAATCCGAAACGCCGTTGTCACCTGCGCGCATCCCGAGGTGATCTGCAAAGAGCTTGTCGGCTGGTTTGACAAGGTGCTGGTGGACGCGCCCTGCTCGGGCGAGGGTATGCTTCGCCGCGAGCCTGCCGCGGTAAAGGAATGGAAGATCGAAAATCACGCCATGTGCGCCGACCGCAGTCTGAAAATTCTCGACTGCGCCGCGGGAGCGCTCAGGGCGGGTGGTATCATGGTCTATTCGACCTGCACCCTTTCCGCCGAGGAAAACGAGCAGACGATCGCGGCGTTTTTGGAGCGCCACCCCGAGTTTTCGCTGTGCGAGGTCGACGCGCCGTTCGGGCGGGCGGCATATCCCCGCCTTTGCGGCAGAGACGATCTGCGTCTGGCGCGCCGCATTTTGTATCAGGACGGCGGCGAGGGGCATTTCGTCGCCAAACTGCAAAAAAGTGACTCCGCCGACACACCGTGCGGCGTTACCGTCACAAACGGCTCCGACCCATGCGATCTGTTTTATCAATTTGCCGCCGAGCATTTTAACTGCGAATTTGATCGCTTAAAGCTTGTCGACGACACGGTCTATCTTCTCCCTGCGCTGATGCCGAAGCTGACCGAAACGAAAGTTATCCGCGCGGGCGTTTGCGCGGGAACGGTCACCAAAGGGCGGTTTGAGCCGTCACATCAGCTGTATGTTTCAACGCCGT
>JBJEQI010000272.1:0-1522 GCA_051881675.1 Acutalibacteraceae bacterium | reverse complement strand
AGGTTTCGGGCTCAAACTCCAGCGACGCGTCGTTTAATTGCAGCTTTTCCAGCGCCTCGCGCAGATCGGTATATTCGGAGCCGTCGGCGGGATAAATACCGCAGAAAACGACGGGATTTACCTTGCGGTAACCGGGGAGCGGCTCGCTCGCCCCGCCCTCGGCAAGGGTGATGGTATCGCCGACGCGGGCGTCGGAAACATTCTTGATCGAGGCGGTGAAATAGCCGACCTCGCCCGCACAAAGCTCGTCGCAGGGGGTGAGCTTAATGCCCACCTTTCTGCCGACCTCGACAACCTCAAATTCAGCGCCCGTGTTCATCATGCGGACAGTCTGACCGACGCGGATCACGCCGTCGACCACGCGGAAATAGACAATGACGCCCTTATATGCGTCGTAATACGAATCAAAAATCAGCGCGGAAAGCGGAGCCTCGCGGTCCCCTTTCGGGGGCGGCACATTTTTCACAATGCCCTCAAGCACCTGATCGATATTGATTCCCGCCTTGGCGGATATGCGCGGCGCGGTTTCAACCGCCTCAATGCCGATAATATCCTCAATATCCTTCGCCACCCGATCGGGGTCGGCGGAGGGCAGGTCGATTTTATTAATAACGGGGAAAATTTCCAGATTATGGTCCAGCGCCAGATAGGTGTTGGCAAGCGTCTGCGCCTCAATCCCCTGCGACGCGTCCACCACCAGCACCGCGCCCTCGCAGGCGGCAAGCGAACGCGAAACCTCATAGTTAAAGTCGACATGACCGGGAGTGTCGATCAGATTCAGCTCATAGGTCACGCCGTCTTTTGCCGTATAATTCAGCGTAACGGGGTGCGACTTGATCGTAATTCCCCGCTCGCGCTCCAAATCCATCGAATCGAGCAGCTGATCGGTCATCTCGCGCGAGGCGACGGTGCTGGTCAGCTCGAGCATACGGTCGGCAAGCGTGGATTTGCCGTGATCAATATGCGCGACAATGCAGAAATTGCGGATATTTTCCAGATTTTGCGGCATGTATCGTTAATCCTTTCAAAAAAGAGTATAATACTCCATTAAATAATAATATAAATTATAACACAAACATCGCCGATTTACAATAAAGATTTGCAACAAATATGTTGAATTTTTTGCCGCTTTATGGTATCATTTTCAAAGAAAACAATTATCCTGATCAAAGGTCGGTGAATATCATGGCAAATGCCTTTTCAAGCGGGGTCGGCGCGGGCGGTCTGCACACCACCGAGGAGATAAAGATTTTGGTGCTCTATGTGCTGTCGCTGGCGGGAATCCCCTTTTCGGCGCAAAGCATTATTAACGTTGCCGAAAGCGGCGAGCTTGCCAATACTTTTGAGGTGTCAAACGCGGTCAGCGCAGTTTGCAGAGATGCGCTGGCAAAGCGGGATGAAAACGGGCTTTACACCCTCACCGATAAGGGCAGCGAAACCCTTTCGCAGCTGAAAACCATGCTCAATCCCTTTGCCCGCGAGGAAGCCAAGCGCCGCACCGCCAAAGAGGTTGTTTTTGTGC
>JBJEQI010000271.1:0-1523 GCA_051881675.1 Acutalibacteraceae bacterium | reverse complement strand
ACCCTTTGATCGAGTTCAAGGGCGTGTCCAAAACCTATAACACGGGCACTCACGCCTTAAACGACGTTAATATAAAAATTTATAAGGGCGAGTTTGTCTTTGTCGTCGGTTCGTCCGGCGCGGGCAAATCTACTTTTATTAAGCTGATCATGCGCGAGGAGAAGCCGAATGCGGGCGAGGTCATCGTCAACGGCTATAAAATGAGCAAGATCAAAAACCGTGAGGTGCCGTATCTGCGCCGCACGATGGGAATTGTTTTTCAGGATTTTCGCATTATCAACACCATGAATGTGTTTGACAATGTCGCCTTTACGCTGCGGGTTGTCGGCGCGTCGAACCGTGAGATCCGCCGCAAAGTGGCGAGCGCCCTTTCGATGGTCGGCCTCGGCGACAAAGCGCGCGCGTTCCCGATGGAGCTGTCGGGCGGCGAGCGTCAGCGCGTCGGTCTTGCCCGCGCGCTGGTCAATAATCCCGAGCTGATTATCGCGGACGAGCCGACCGGAAACGTCGACCCCGAGATGTCTTATGAAATAGTCGAGCTGCTCACCGAGATCAACCGCAGGGGAACGACGGTCGTTATGGTCACCCATGAGCATCAGCTTGTGCGTGATTTCAACCGGCGGGTCATTATGCTGGAGCACGGTCAGATCGTCGCGGATAACGCCGAGGGCGAGATCGGCTGATTGAAGAGGGATAAGCCGATATGCCGCTTTTCAGCGGTCAAATGTCTTAAAACCGAAAGGAACCGACAATGAAGTTTAGAAGTCTTAAATACCTTCTTGGCGAGGGTTTCAAGAATATCTGGATTAACCGACTGATGTCTGTGGCGTCGATTGTTGTGCTGGTGGCGTGTATGGCGCTCATGGGCGCGGCGGCGCTGTTTTCGCTGAATGTGGATAAGGCGCTCGGAGCGCTTCAGGATCAGAATGTGGTGCTGGTGTATACCAACGAAGCCGCCACCGAGGCGGACGCTAAAGCGGCTTTTGAAACCATCCGCGGGATGGACAACGTTAAGTCGGCGAAATTCATCAGCAAGCAGGAAGGCATGGATTCGCTCATTACCGACATGGGCGACCAGTATAAGGAGCTGTTCAACTGGCTGGATAACGAGGATTCCGAGGGCTCGTTTTTGCCCTACGGAATACAGGTGTCGTTCGACGACCTGGAAAAGTACGACAGCACCGTCAGCGCAATCAAGAAGGTCAAAAGCGTCGATCATATCAATGATTCGCGGGAGATGACCTCGTATATCCTGTCCCTGCGCAAGATCGTTACGATCGCGGGCGTGGCTATCATCGCCCTGCTTATGGCGACCGCTCTGGTGATCATTGCCAACACCATCCGCATCACCATGAACTCCCGCAAGCTGGAGATCAGCATTATGAAAGCAGTCGGCGCGACCAATGCGTTCGTTCGCGTGCCGTTTATCGTCGAGGGCATGGTTTTCGGCATCATTTCGGCGCTGGTGACCACGATTCTGCTGTATTTCGGATATAATTTCCTCATTGACAGAATTGATGTTT
>JBJEQI010000270.1:25513-26805 GCA_051881675.1 Acutalibacteraceae bacterium | reverse complement strand
CGGCGATCAGCGCTTTGAGATGCTCATCGTCGGTTTCCCGCAGCAGCAGGCGGTACATATCGGCGACAATCCGCGTCGCCTGGCAGACCTCCAGCCCGTGAAGCTGCGGGGGGAGCCCCTTGTTTACGTCCTCCAGCTCCCATGCATGGGCGATGATATGCTCCGAGCCCGATGCGGGGCGCGAATTGCCCGTATATGCCATGCCCAGCCCCGTCACCATGAAGCCTTCCATGATCTTCTTGATAACGCCTGCGTCGCGGTCTTCCAGCAGATAGCCGTTTTCCAGACAGGAATCGGTGGCTTTAATGACGTCGGCGGCGATCTTTTCGCAAAAATACTCGCCCGCATAATCCCTTGCCAGCTCCCAGTCGAGAATACCCGTATATTTGCCGAACATATCGCCGATTCCCGCGAGCAGCATATCAAACGGCGCGTTTTTCATGATGTCCGTGTCGGCGATGATGTATTTCGGCGTGGTCGCCTTGATCGTTGCCTTGGTGCCGTCGAAAAGAATCGGCGAACCCGCCGATGCGTAGCCGTCCATAGAGGGCGCGGTGCCGAGAACGGCATAGGGAATGTGCGTGCGGAAAGAAACCAGTCGGCAAGAATCATTGATTGTGCCGGAGCCGACCGCCAGAATCAGATCGGGCTGCGGGGAATATGCAAAAATATCCGAATCCGCCTTCGGGTCGTGCAGGTGTATCAGAATATTGCCGACCGTTTCGCAGTTCGGCAGACATCCCTTTTTCAGTATCAGCGTGTGCGACAACCTGCCGCCTGCGGACAGAATCTGCTCCGCCTGCCTGCCAGCCGCGGCATAGGTGTTTTCATCGCAGACGATATAGATCTTGCGATAGTCGGAAAGGACGCGGTTCAGCTGTCGGATCGCACCCGGCTCGATGATATATTCCTCCAGCGGCGCCCGATGCACTCCTTTTTCGCAATCACACGGTATTTCAATCATACGCTCACCCCAATCGGAAATTATCCCTATTCTATCACAAATCCAACACGAAGTCAACGCTTATTTGTGATTATTTGTTGGTAAATGTGGATTTGTTTCGATTAACGACAGCCAAAAGTTGAAATTATCGGATAATTTTATAAAAATCGGTGCAATGCCATTGATTTTGTGTGGGATTGTGCTATAATAATCGCAGAGCGATTATTATACATACGGTATCTTTTGCACCATTATATATAACAATATATAACGATAAAATTTATCAAGGAGGATTTATCATGGGATTCTTAAACGGTAAAACGGCAATCATCACAGGCGCGGGGCGCGC
>JBJEQI010000270.1:0-25413 GCA_051881675.1 Acutalibacteraceae bacterium | reverse complement strand
CGGGCGTTACGCTCGCCGACCACACCACCGAGCAGTTTGATCTTGCGATGTATTCAGGGCTGTATGCGGCGTTTTACTATATGAAAGCGTGCTATCCTCACCTTGCGAAAACGCAGGGTTCGGTTATCAACTTTGCTTCGGGCGCGGGCCTTTTCGGCAACTTCGGTCAGTGCGCGTATGCCGCGGCAAAAGAGGGTATCCGCGGTCTTTCCCGCGTGGCGGCAACCGAATGGGCGAAAGACGGGATCAATGTCAATATCGTTTGCCCGCTGGCGTGGACGGCACAGCTCGAGCAGTTTGAAAACGCCTATCCCGACGCTTTTAAGGCGAATGTTCACGTTCCGCCCGCAGGTCACTTCGGCGACGCGGAGCCGGAGATCGGCAGAGTCTGCGTTCAGCTGGCGTCTCCCGATTTCAAATATATGACGGGCGAGACCGTCACCCTCGAGGGCGGCCTCGGTCAAAGACCGTAACCGCTTTCTCACAGCCGATTCAGTATTTATGCCTGCGGCAGGATACTTGGACAGCTGCCGCGGGCTGTTTCTTCCCTGATACAATACATACGGAGGTCACCAAAATGAAAAAGCGGATTTCGGCGCTGTTGGCGGCGTTTACGGCAGTCATGCTGATTCTTTCCTCCTGCACGTTGTTCCCCGTAAACGAAACTGCCTCGGCGCGGGCGGCGTTTGACAGCCTCGCGGATGAGATTGCGAGAGAAGAGTTGACGGACAACATCTTGAATCTTCATTTTGTGCTGGCCGACCCCGCGGCGGCGGGGATCGACGGTTACAGCGTTTCGCTCGGCGACTTCACCGCCGAAACATATGCGGAAAGCTACGAGGATGTGTCGCAGTGGTCCGACCGACTGGCGGAGATCGACACGGACCTCCTTACCCCGCGCCAGCGCTATGACGCCGAGGTTCTGCGGGCGTATCTTGAAGACAACCTGCGCCTTTTGGAGGTCGATGAATACCGCCTTTACGGCAATCTGCTCGGTGCGCAGGGCGGACAGCAGTCGACGCTGCCGACGCTGCTTGCGTCCTATGCGTTTTACGGCGAGCAGGATATCGACGATTATTTTGAAATACTGAAACAGTTCCCCGATTATTTTGCAGAGCTGATTCGCTTTGCGGGCGAACAGGTCAAGGCGGGCACCTTTATGCCCGACGCGCTGACAGACAAAACGATCGATCAGTGCGCCGAGTTTATCGCCGATACGAAAAACCATTTCATGATCGACAGCTTTAACGAGCGCATCAACGCGCTGGACTTTCTCAGCCAGAAGCAAAAGGCGGAATATATCGCCGAAAATAAGAAGTTGTTTGCGGAATCGGTCGTTCCGTCTTATCAGTATCTGCAAAAGGAGCTGAAAGCGCTGAAGGGCAAATGCAAGGGCGACGGCAGACTTTGCACGTTTAAAAACGGCAAGGAGTATTATGGGCTGTTGGCGCGGTCGATGACAGGCTCGGCGATGTCGGTGGATCAGATTCGGCTGAAATTGCAGAGCAGGATGATGTATTGCTCACAAAAGACGCAGCAGCTGCTCGCGGAAGACCCCGATCTGCTCGAAAAAGCCGGGAATCCGACGATGGATGTGAGCGATCCGACGCAGGTGCTGAATGACCTGAAATCGGCTATTGAGAGCGATTTTCCGCTCTCACCCGACTGCGATTTTACGGTACACGATGTGCCGAAGTCGATGGAAAAGTATGCCAACCCTGCCTATTACATACTGTCGCCCGTCGACAATATCAACGATAACCACATCTATATCAACCGCTCACAGCAAAGCGGAACCGACCTTGATTTTACCACGCTGGCGCACGAGGGATTCCCCGGTCACCTGTATCAGACGACCTATTTTCACTCGACCAACCCCGCTTTAGTGCGCAGCTGCATGAGCTTTTCGGGCTACGACGAGGGCTGGGGTATTTATGCCGAAATGTACGCATACGGCTTGACAAATGCCGACAAATCGGTGCAGCAGTTCGATATGCTGGATCGCGAGTTCGGGTTTATCCTCTACTGTCTTGCCGATATTGGCATCCACTACGACGGGTGGACGTATGAAACCGCGCAACAATTCTTTGAGGGAATGGGTATCGACGAGACTACCGCCCGCGAAATCTATGAAACGCTGTTGGAGATGCCGGTGACCTATCTTACCTATTATATAGGCTATCTCGAGCTGATCTCCCTGCAAGACGAGGCACAGAAGGCGCTCGGCGACGCTTTTTCGGAGAAGGAGTTTCGCCGATTCATCCTTACGGTCGGTCCGTCGCAGTTCGATGTGATTCGCGAGAGGATGAACGGCTGGATCAAGAACGTTCGGGCGAAGAGCGGCTCCTCGAAGAGCGATTCATCGAAGGGTGATTCTTCGGTGAAAAACAGCTCCTTCGGCGGCGGGAGAGCGGAGCGCCGTGCGGGATGACAGACGGTGGCTTTATGAACACATTTGAAAAAATATACGAGGTCGTGCGTCGCATACCGCGCGGCAGGGTCGCGACCTACGGGCAGATTGCCGCGCTTTGCGGCAACAGGCGCCTTGCGCGCGTGGTGGGGTATGCGCTTCATGCCAACCCCGACCCCGAGCACATCCCCTGCTTTCGGGTGGTGGACCGTTTCGGGCGCCTATCCGGCTCGTTTGCGTTCGGCGGCGGCTCGGCGCAGGCGGAGCTTTTACGCGCGGACGGTATCGAGGTGAACGGAGATACCGTTGACCTGGAAAAATATATGTGGGACGGCAGATAGCCCGCTCCGCAATCATGGTACGAAAGGCGCAATTGCGCCGCACTCCCTATTTTATCTGACAGCAACAATGAAAGGACAACCAACATGACCAACATCAGCGAGTATACTTATTTATATGAAACGCATATGCATACCTCCGAGGGGAGCGCCTGCGGCTGCTGCCCCGCCGAGGAGATCGTCGCGGCGTACAAAGCGGCGGGCTACGACGGGGTGATCATTACCGATCATCACTTCGGCGGAAACACCCGCCCCTCCCGCGATCTGCCGTGGGAGGAGTGGTGCCACCAATTCTTCGCGGGCTATCGCAATGCCAAGGCGGCGGGCGATCGGCTCGGAATCAAGGTATTCTGCGGTTGGGAGTCCGGATTCTCTGCGACGGAATTTTTGGTTTACGGCCTTGGTGAGGAATGGATGAAACAGCATCCGGAGCTGCGCAGCTGCACGGTCGAGGAGCAATACCGACTGGTGCATGAAGCGGGCGGTATGGTCATTCATGCGCATCCGTTTAGGAAGCGCGACTATATCCCCGAGATTCGCCTGTTCCCCGCGTATGTTGACGGGGTGGAGGGGATCAACGCGAAGCATCCGCACGTCGTTCCCGGCCACCCGGAGTATTGTCCCGAAAACGAGGATCATCTCACCAATCCGCGCGCTTTTGAATATGCGAATCAATACGGTCTGCCCACCACCGCCGGCTCGGATATGCACAACACGGCGCTTTACGGCTCGGGAATGCTGTTCAAAAAGCCGCTGGAGAGCATCTCCGACTTTATCGCGGCGGTGCTGTCCCACGGTGAAACCAACGATTATATTCTGTATGACGGTATTCATTATTTTACGAAAACGGGCGAACAGATCGACAAAAATTGATTTTAAAAAATTTGATTTTGAAAAATTGAATTTAGATAATCCCGCCGCACGGCAGAACTTTGTCGCGCGGCGGTGCTATATCAAAAAGGTATATCGGCTATCAGCAAAAGGTATTTTACAAAAATACTAAAGTATGTTAAAATATTAACAAATCGGTGGGACGGCGTATATCTCTGCATGGAGCGATAGCGCTGCTGCCGCCCGAAAACCCATAATTACACTATCGGTAATTATTCTAAAAGGAGTTCGTGATATGGAGAAAAAGACTAAGAACACACGTGCCGTTGTCGACAGCGTCGAGAGCTTTGAGGCCGCGCTGGCTTCTGTCCGCGAGGCGCAGAAGATTTTTGCGACCTACACGCAGGAGCAGGTCGACAAGATCTTTTTTGAGGCCGCTATGGCGGCGAACGCTCAGCGCATTCCGCTCGCAAAAATGGCGGTGGAAGAAACGGGCATGGGCATTGTGGAGGATAAAGTTATCAAAAACCACTATGCCGCTGAGTATATTTATAATCAGTATAAGAACACCAAGACCTGCGGCGTCATCGAAGACGACGAGGCTTTCGGCGTTCAGCGCGTTGCCGAGCCGCTCGGCGTTGTCGGTGCGGTTATCCCCACCACCAACCCGACTTCGACCGCTATCTTCAAAACACTCATCTCGCTGAAAACCCGCAACGGTATTATCATCAGCCCGCATCCGCGCGCTAAGAACTGCACCATTGCGGCGGCGAAGATCGTCCTCGAGGCGGCTGTTAAGGCAGGCGCTCCCGCGGGCATCATCAGCTGGATTGACGTTCCGAGCCTCGATCTGACCAACCTGCTGATGAAAGAAGTCGACATCATCCTCGCCACCGGCGGCCCCGGCATGGTAAAGGCGGCTTATTCCAGCGGCAAGCCCGCCCTCGGCGTCGGCGCGGGCAATACCCCCGCTATCATCGACGACACCGCCGACGTGATTCTCGCGGTCAACTCGATCATCCATTCCAAAACATTTGACAACGGCGTTATCTGCGCTTCCGAGCAGTCGGTCATCGCGCTGGATAAGGTCTACGACGCGGTCAAAGCCGAATTTGCAAAGCGCGGCTGCTATTTCCTGAATCCCGAGGAAACCGATAAGGTCAGAAAGACCATGATCATCAACGGCGCGCTCAATTCCAAGATTGCGGGTCAGTCGGCGCACACCATCGCCGCTCTCGCGGGCGTTGACGTTCCCGAAAAGACCAAGATCATCATCGGCGAGGTCGAGAGCGTGGATATTTCCGAAGAATTCGCGCATGAGAAGCTCTCTCCCGTTCTCGCTATGTACAGAGCCAAAACCTTTGAGGATGCTCTTGACAAAGCCGAGCATCTGATCGCGGACGGCGGCTTCGGTCATACCTCTTCGGTTTATCTGAACGAAACCACCGAAAAGGATAAGCTCGCGGCATTCGCCGCCAGAATGAAAACCTGCCGCTGCTTGGTCAATACTCCCTCGTCGCACGGCGGTATCGGTGACCTTTACAACTTCAAGCTGGCTCCGTCGCTCACCCTCGGCTGCGGCTCATGGGGCGGCAACTCCGTTTCGGAGAATATCGGCGTAAAGCACCTGATCAACATTAAAACCGTTGCAAAGAGGAGAGAGAATATGCTGTGGTTCAGAGCACCTGAAAAAACCTATATCAAAAAAGGCTGTCTGCCTGTTGCGCTGTGCGAGCTGGGCGACGTTCTCGGCAAAAAGAGAGTGTTTGTCGTAACCGACTCTTTCCTGTATAACAACGGCTACACCAAGCCCGTCACCGACAAGCTGGATGAAATGGGAATTATGCACACCACCTTCTCGAATGTCGCTCCCGACCCGACCCTTGCCTGCGCAAAAGAGGGCGCGAAGCTCATGACCGAGTTCAAGCCCGACTGCGTCATCGCGATCGGCGGCGGTTCGGCTATGGACGCGGCAAAGATCATGTGGGTTCTCTATGAGCATCCCGATGTTGACTTTATGGATATGGCAATGCGCTTTTCCGACATCAGAAAGCGCGTTTACACCTTCCCGAAAATGGGCGAAAAGGCGTATTTCATCGCCGTTCCGACCTCGGCGGGCACCGGCTCGGAGGTTACCCCCTTCGCCGTTATCACCGACGAGAAAACCGGCGTAAAATACCCGCTGGCTGACTATGAGCTGATGCCGAACATGGCGATCGTTGACGCCGACATGATGATGAACGCCCCCAAGGGTCTGACCTCCGCTTCGGGTATCGACGCGGTATCCCACGCCCTCGAAGCCTATGCTTCGGTTATGGCGACCGACTTTACCGACGGTTTGGCGCTGCGTTCGCTGAAAATGATCTTTGAGTATCTCCCCCGCGCATATGACAACGGCGCCGCCGATCCGAAAGCGCGCGAGCAGATGGCGCATGCCGCTACCATGGCGGGTATGGCGTTTGCCAATGCGTTCCTCGGCGTCTGCCATTCGATGGCACATAAGCTCGGTGCGTTCCACCACCTGCCCCACGGCGTTGCCAATGCGCTCATGCTCGAGCAGGTCATCCGCTTCAACTCCGCCGAGGTTCCGACTAAGATGGGCACCTTCCCGCAGTACGATCATCCGCATACGCTCGCTCGCTATGCCGAGGTTGCCGATTATCTCGGCATTAAGGGCAAGACCGATGAAGCAAAGGTTCAGGGCCTGATCGACGCGATCAACGAGCTGAAAGTCAAGATCGGCATCAAATCTTCGATCAAGGAATACGGCATTGATGAGAAAGATTTCCTTGACCGTCTTGACGATATGACCGAGCAGGCGTTCGACGATCAGTGCACCGGCGCGAACCCCCGCTATCCGCTCATGAGCGAGATCAAGCAGATGTATCTCAATGCATACTACGGCAACAACGATCAGAATGTATAAATTGTTTTGAATAATCACCGCCGATTTGGTGATTTTACTCAAAAACGGGTTGATTTTATCACCGCTATATGCTAAACTGATGATTGTAAATGATACAAACAGATTATGTATCGGAAAGGTACGGTAATATCAAATGAAACTTGACAGGGTCATTGCTGTTAGAACAACTAAAACAATTTATCGCGACGGCGATAAGGCGATCAAGCTGTTCAACGAAAATTTTTCAAAGTCGGACGTTCTCAACGAGGCGCTCAATCAGTCGCGCGTCGAAGAGATCGGGCTGAATATCCCCAAGGTTATCGAGGTTACCAAGATCGACGGCAAATGGGCGATCGTTTCGGAGTTTATCGCGGGCAAAACGCTTGCCGACCTGATGGAGGCGAATCCCGATCGGCGCGACGAATATCTCGAGCTGTTTGTTGACCTCCAGATGAGCGTTCATTCCAAAAAAGCGCCGCTGCTCAACAAGCTGAAGGATAAAATGTCGAGAAAGATCTCGGAAACCGACCTCGATGCGACGACCCGCTATGATCTGCATACCCGCCTTGAGGGAATGCCCAAGCATAACAAGGTCTGCCACGGCGATTTTAACCCCTCCAACATCATCATCACCGACGACGGCACTCCCTATATCCTCGACTGGTCGCACGTTACGCAGGGCAATGCGTCGGCGGATGTTGCAAGAACCTATCTGCTCTTCTCGCTGTCGGGCGACAAAGAAACAGCGGATAAATACCTCGATTTGTTCTGCAAAAAGAGCGACACCGCTAAGCAGTATATTCAAAAATGGCTGCCGATTGTCGCCGCTTCTCAGCTGGTCAAGGGCAACCCCGAGCAGCGCGACTTCCTGCTCCGCTGGGTCGATGTTGTCGATTACGAATAATTCGGTTCGCGGCGGCGCGCGATGCGCGCGGGGTCCCCGCGCAGCGCGGTTTTCCGCCTACTGCTGAAAGCTTTTACCGCAGGGCGACGGGCACTGCCCTGTTGCTTTGCGGTATTGTTTTGCCCGCTTGAGTTTTGTGCGGGGCATGATGACTTAAGGTTCGATTCCGCGGGGCTTTGAGCGCTTCGGCGCCGTCTCGGCGGCTGCGCGAGAGCAAAAGCCTGCCGCGCGGAATATTTTGAAAAATAAGGGAGATCGTTTATGAAAGTTACAGTATGTATCGGCTCGTCCTGCCATATTAAGGGCTCGCGTCAGGTCGTTGAGCGCCTTCAGGCGCTGGTCGCTGAAAACAATCTTTCGGATAAGGTGGAGCTGGCGGGCACTTTCTGCATGGGAGAGTGCCAGAAGGGCGTGAATGTCACCGTTGACGGCGAGCGCTTTTCTGTGTCGCCCGACACCGTCGACGCGTTTTTTGAGAAGAATATCAAATCAGCTCTGTGATCGCCGAGCCGTTCGCTCTGCTTAGATCACTCTTCGGCAATTATCCGCCTTTTTGCCGTCTGACAGACCGCTCGCCTTTTTGCCACGCCGTTTTTGCGGATTCAGCGATCACTTCGGCGATCACTTCGGCGATCGTTTCGGCTGTTTCGGAGGGAGGAAAAAGACGTGCTTTGCCATAAAAAGATCGGAGAATAACTATAATGGCAGAATTTCTCAAACTGAAAAAGTCCAACTGCAAAAACTGCTATAAATGCATTCGCCATTGCCCGGTGAAGTCGATACGGTTTTCGGGAAATCAGGCGAATATTGTCGGGAACGAGTGCATTTTGTGCGGCTCCTGCTTTGTTGTCTGCCCGCAGAACGCGAAAGAGATCGCCGACGATACCGAGCGAGTCAAGGTGTTTTTGCAAAGCGGCGACCCCGTGGTTGCCAGCGTGGCGCCCTCGTTTATCGCAAATTACGACGGCGCGGGCATACAGTCGCTGGAAAAAGCGCTTAAAAAGCTCGGCTTTTACTCCGCGGAGGAAACGGCGATCGGCGCGACCATCGTCAAAAAGGAATACGAGCGTATGCTGCACGAGGATAAGCCCGAGATTCTCATTTCCTCCTGCTGCCACTCGGTCAACCTGCTGATACAGAAATATTTTCCCGAGCAGCTGAAATATCTCGCGGATATTCTCTCGCCGATGCAGGCGCACTGCGCCGACATCAAGCGCCGTATTCCGGGTGCCAAAACCGTGTTTATCGGCCCTTGCATCGCCAAAAAAGACGAGGCGGCGCATTACGGTCCGACCGACGCCGTTTTGACCTTTGAGGAGCTGTCGGGCTGGCTGCGGGATGAGAATATCGAGATCGAAAAGGAATGCGATCAAAACGAGAACAGCCGCGCGCGCTTCTTCCCGACAACGGGCGGCA
This sequence comes from Acutalibacteraceae bacterium, assembly GCA_051881675.1. Taxonomy (GTDB): domain Bacteria; phylum Bacillota; class Clostridia; order Oscillospirales; family Acutalibacteraceae; genus CAKRRH01. The sequence goes on along the minus strand of JBJEQI010000270.1, from coordinate 16,609 downwards.
TCTTGAAAACCATGGATTGCAATGAAGAGGGCTATACATACCTCGCGGTAGACGGCGTTGAGAACTGTATGTCGGCGTTGCGCGACATTCAAAACGGCGGGCTGAAGCATTGCTTTATCGAGATGTCCGCCTGCGCGGGCAGTTGTATCAACGGCCCCGTTATGGAAAAATATCACCGCTCGCCCGTGCGCGATTATGTCAGCATAGCGAGTTATGCGGGCAAAAACGACTTCGAGGTGGATATGCCGTCCAAGGATGAGCTGCATAAAAACTTCAAGTTTATCGACAAACAGCAAAGGATTCCCTCGGAGAGCGAGATCGCGGCGATTCTCCGCCAAATGGGCAAGACCAAGCCCTCGCAGGAGCTGAACTGCGGCTCGTGCGGCTACAATACCTGCCGCGAAAAAGCGATCGCCGTTTATCAGGGCAAGGCGGATTTGTCGATGTGTCTGCCGTTCCTCAAGGATCGGGCGGAAAGCGTTTCGGATAATATTATTGGCAATACGCCCAACGGCATTATCATTTTGAATGAAGATCTGGAGGTTCAGCAGATCAACAAGGCGGCGCTGAGGATTATGAATCTGCGGCAGGCGTCCGACGTGATCGGCGAGCAGGTCATCCGCATTATGGACCCCAAGGATTTCATCGACGCGAAGTCCGGCGCGCATATTACCGACAAGCGCGTTTATCTGGCGGAGTATAAAAAATATATCGAGGAAACGATCGTTTACGATCAGGAGTTCCGCAGTCTGATGTGCATTATGCGCGACGTTACGGTCGAGGAGAACCAGCGCGAGCGCAAGGAAGAGGTCAGCCGCAAAACGGTGGATATCGCCGACAAGGTCGTCGATAAGCAGATGCGGATTGTTCAGGAGATCGCCTCGCTGCTCGGCGAAACTGCCGCCGAAACCAAAATTGCGCTTACCAAACTGAAGGAGCAGGTCACCGATGAATGATTTGTGCGCGGATATCGGCTATAAAAGCGTCAATAAGCAGGGCGAGCAGCTTTGCGGCGACCATGTGGATATTGTCGACTGCGAAGACGGTTCTACCCTGATCGTGCTTGCCGACGGCATGGGAAGCGGGGTCAAGGCGTGCATTCTTTCCACCCTCACCTCGAAGATCATATCGACCATGATGGCGCAGGGGATGGACATTACCGACTGCGTTGAAACGATCGCCGCCACCCTGCCGATCTGCAAGGTGCGCGAGGCGGCATATTCCACCTTTACCATCCTTCGCCTGGTCGACAACGACTATGTCGAGATGATTCAGTACGATAACCCGATGGTGATCTTGCTGCGCGACGGCGAGGTGCACGAATACCCCAAAACCGAAATGAACATCGGCGGGAAAGCGATCTTTTCCTCGAAAATCAAGGTGCAGGAGGGCGACATTTTCATCTCGATGAGCGACGGCGCGATACACGCGGGCGTCGGGATGTCGCTGAACTTCGGCTGGGAGCGGGACCAGATCGCCGAGTATATGCAGACCTTTTACGACGTCGGCTTTACTGCGAAAACGCTGACTACCATTCTGCTGGATGAGTGTGTGCGGCTTTACGGCGGCGAGCCGGGGGACGATACCACCGTCTGCACGGTTAGGATTCGCCGCCGCGAGCCGATGAATCTGATGATCGGTCCGCCCGCCGACCGCAACGACTGCGATAAGATGATGTCGCTGTTTTTCTCAAAGCAAGGCAAGCATATCGTCTGCGGCGGAACCACCTCCACGATCGCGGCAAAATATCTGCGCAAAAGGGTCGTGCCGAAAATGGACTATATCGACCCCGATATTCCGCCGATTGCGGAGATCGACGGCGTTGATCTTGTCACCGAGGGCGTTATTACTATCAACCGCGTTTTGGAATATGCCAAGGATTTTCTCGGCGACAACGGGATGTATCAGAAATGGAGCGGCTCGCGCGACGGCGCGTCGCTGATCGCGCGGATGCTTTTCGAGGAAGCAACCGACATCAACTTCTTCGTGGGCAGAGCGGTTAACCCCGCCCACCAGAACCCGAATCTGCCGATCAATTTCAATATTAAAATGCGGCTGGTCGACGAGCTTGCCGACTGCCTGAAGCGCATGGGCAAGCAGATCAAGGTTAGCTATTTTTAATCAATCGGGCGCGCGGGTGCGCTTTAAGGCGTTTGCCGGCCCCCGAACCTATTCATGACCGAAAGGACTCTCTGCTATGAGAAAATTTGACACACAGGTACAGTATCTGAAATATAAAGTTCTCCGTGAGGTCGCCCGCCAGGCATTCCGCGGGCAGCTGCTTGAAACGGTCAACGACATTCCGAAAACGATCGTTCCCGGCAAAACGCCGACCATGCGCTGCTGCGTTTACAAGGAGCGCGCGATCGTTCAGGAGCGCATCAAGCTCGCCATGGGCGGCGATAAGAACAACCCGAACATTGTGGAATGTATTAACATTGCCTGCGATGAGTGCCCCGTCGGCGGCTATGAGGTGACAAACGCCTGCCGCGGATGTATCGCGCACCGCTGTCAGGACGCCTGCAAAAAAGGCGCGATCTCGTTTGACAGCAATCAGAAAGCGATCATCGACAAGACCAAATGCGTCGAATGCGGTATGTGCGCCAAGGTTTGCCCTTATTCCGCGATCGCCAACAACAAGCGCCCCTGCGAGCGCGCCTGCAAGGTGAAAGCGATCACGATGGACGAGTCCAAAGCCGCGGCGATCGATAATTCCAAGTGCATTTCCTGCGGCGCGTGCGTCTATCAGTGCCCGTTCGGCGCGATCATGGATAAATCCTTTATCCTCAACGTCATCGACCTGATTCAAAAAAGCGATAATAATAAAAATTACAAGCTGTTTGCACTGGTCGCGCCCTCGATCTCCAGCCAGTTTCAGTATGCCAAGCTCGGGCAGGTCATTTCGGGCATCAAGGAGCTGGGCTTCTTCACCGTGGTCGAGGCGGCGCTCGGCGCGGATATGGTCGCCTATGCCGAGGCGCGCGAGCTGACCGAAAAGGGATTTCTGACCAGCAGCTGCTGCCCCGCGTTTGTCGACTATATCCATAAGGCGTTCCCCGCGCTGAACGAGCATATCTCGCATAATCTCTCGCCCGCGGCGACCATCGCGAAATATATCAAAGAAACGACTCCCGACGCGAAGATCGTGTTTATCGGGCCGTGTACGGCGAAAAAAGCCGAATTCTCGCGCGAGGAGCTGAAGCAGTATATCGACTCGACCATTACCTTTGAGGAGCTTCAGGCGCTTCTTGACGGCAAGGATATTGACATCACGACGCTGGAGGAGGACTACCTCGATAATGCGTCGTATTACGGCAGAATCTTTGCCCGCAGCGGCGGCCTGTCCGACGCGGTCGCGCAGGCGCTCAAGGAGCAGGGCTTGGACGATTTCGAGCTGAAAGCCGTTCCCTGCGACGGTATCGAGCAGTGCCGCATGGCGCTGCTGAAAGCGTCCAAGAACGTGCTCCCCGGCAACTTTATCGAGGGTATGGCGTGCGTCGGCGGCTGTATCGGCGGCGCGGGCTGCCTGACCCACGGCGAAAAGAACAAGGCCGAGGTCGATAAATACGGCGAGGAAGCGCTGGAAAAGACGATCACCGACGCGATCAGTTTGCTGAAATAACGGCGACGGACCGCGCGCGATTGTGCGCACGCACCCGTAAAACCGTGATACTGCCATGAGCGGGCGCTGATAAAGCGCCCGCTTTTGACTTTGCCGCGATCGGCGTCGGGTTCTGCCGCTTTTTGGGAAAATCCGCGGTTTTAGGATTGACAATGCGCCGGATATATAGTATTATTAATTTTGTATAGGGTTTTCGGGGCGTATGAGCCTGAACCCGCCGATATTTATTTTAAGGAGTAATCAGAAATGGACGACCCTTTCCCCACCGATAATGCATCCCCGCGAAGTTGCGGCGAGATGGAGTTCTTTGCGCGCCGCGGCGCTTTTGTGGTGAGAGCCCCTCTTTGTGATAAAGGAGGGAGCGACCGATGAATCTCGCACTGAAGCTGATATTGCTCATACTGCTGATATTTGTCAACGCCTTTTTCGCTATGAGCGAAATGGCGATCGTCACGCTGAACGATAATAAGATCAAGAGCATGGCAGACAACGGCAACAAAAAAGCCAAAAAGATCATGGCGCTCACCGCGGATACCTCGCGCTTTTTGTCCACCATTCAGATCGGCGTCACACTGGCGGGGTTCTTGACCTCTGCCGCCGCTTCGCAGAATTTCGGCGATATGCTGTCCTCGGCGCTGTGCGGCTGGTGGGGCATTACCGATCCGTCGCTCATTCAGTTTATCTATGGGGTGTCGGTCGTTCTGATCACGCTGATCACCTCCTATTTCTCGCTGGTATTCGGCGAACTTGTTCCCAAAAAGATCGCTATGCAAAAGGCGGAGAAAATCAGCTTTGCCGTTGTCGGCATCTTGACGTTTTTCAAAAAACTGCTCTATCCTGCGGTGTCTTTGCTCACCGTTTCGACGAACGGCGTGGTCCGCCTTTTCGGCATGAATCCCGAAGCGAACGATGAAAACGTCACCGAGGAAGAAATCCGTATGCTGGTCGACGCGGGCGAGGAAAAGGGCGTTATTGAGGAAAGCCAGCGCGATATGATCAACAATATTTTCGAGTTTGACGATATCGACGTAGGCGACGTTATGCAGCACCGCACCGAGATCACCGCCGCTTCGATTCATGATGATCTGAGCGATGTGATTGCGCTGGCAATCAGCGAGGGATTCTCGCGAATCCCCGTTTACGGCGACGATCTGGACGATATTGTCGGCGTGGTTTATGTGAAGGACCTTTTGCGCTATGTCGGCCGCCCGATTCCGAAAAGCGCCACGCTGAAAGGGCTGATGCGCGAGGCGTACCATGTCCCCGAATCTAAGCGGTGCGGCGAGCTGTTCGCGGAAATGACCGAGCGCCACATTCAAATGGCGGTCGTCATCGACGAATACGGCGGAACGGCGGGTCTGGTGACGCTGGAGGATCTGATAGAGTCGATACTCGGCAATATTCAGGATGAATATGACGATGAGGAAGAGGACATCACCAAGCTCGATGAAACCACCTACACCATCGACGGCGTGTGCGACATCGAAGAGGTGGAGGATATGCTGGCGGTCACTCTGCCCGACGGCGATTATGATACCATCGGCGGATTGATTCTGTCGGTGCTCGGGCATCTGCCCGAGGAGGGCGAGAACCCCTCGATCGAGTGCGCGGGGTACCGCTTTACCGTTGAAAAGGCGGATGAGCGGCGCATCGAAACCGTCCGCGCCGAGAAGCTGCCCGAAACAGAGTCGTCCGACGTATAAGCGCGGCGGCGCGCGGGTGTTCGGCGGGCAACGCCGAATTTCGCCGCTTACAATTTCATATTGCTAAACAGTCAGTCGCAATTACCTGACTATAAATAAAACAAGAAAGGTCGAATCCAACATGAAAAACAAATCCACACGATACATTGTAGAAAGCGCCGTAATCGGCGCTTTTTATGCTGTTCTGACCTGCGTTTTCGCGCCGATCTCCTACGGCGTGGTGCAGTTTCGCATCAGCGAGGCGCTCACCGTTCTGCCGCTGCTCACGCCCGCGGCGGTGCCGGGGCTGGCGGTCGGATGCGTGATCAGCAATTTTATCGGCGTTATGACGGGCGCGAATCTTGCGGGCGCATGGGATGTGCTGATCGGCTCTGCGGCGACCGTGCTCGCGGCGCTTTGCACCTATGCCCTGCGCAATATCCGCATCAAAGAGCTGCCCCTGCTCTCGCTGCTCGCGCCGATCGTGTTTAACGGGGCGATCGTCGGCGGCGAGCTGTTCTTTGTGCTGCCTGCCGAATTTTCGCTGCTGCTGGGCGTTGCGTCTGTCGCCGCAGGCGAGGCGGTCGTCGTCTTTGTGCTCGGCGTGCCGCTGTATTTTATGCTGAAAAAGTCCCGCATTTTTGAAAAACTGCACGCTTGATGCGCGCGAGTTTCCCTTTGCGCGCAAGAGGATAAACGCTTATGAATTTTGACTATACGGTGATCCGCTCAAAGAGAAAGACCGTCGGTATTCAGGTGAAGCCGAGCGGCGAGGTAATTGTGCGTGCGCCGAGTCGGGCGCCTGAGGGCGCGGTTGCCGCTATTGTTGAAAATCATCGCGCTTGGATAGAAAAATCGCTGGAGGACTGCCGCCGCAGGCGCGAGGCGCACCCCGAACCGACCGAGCAGCAGATCGCCCGGCTTCGCGCCCTTGCCGAGCAGATCATCCCTGAGCGGGTGGAGTATTTCAGCCGCCTGACGGGGCTTTACCCGACTTCGGTCAAGATCACCGCGGCAAAAACGCGCTTCGGCAGCTGTTCTGCGAAAAACGGCGTCTGCTTTTCGCTGTATCTGATGCAGTATCCCGCGAGCGCGGTGGACTATGTCGTTTTGCATGAGCTGGCTCACATACGGCACCATAACCATTCCGCCGCGTTTTATGCGCTGATCGAGCGGTATATGCCCGATCATAAAAGCCGCCGTGCGCTTTTGCGCGGGTAAAGCGCGCCTGCCGCGAAATCTTAAACATCAAAAAAGCGATAGGAGGAGCGTTCCTCTTATCGCTTTTTTGGCGTATAAACGTCTGTTTTTCGGGGAGCGGCGGCGAAAAGGCTTCGCTTATTTTTGATTAACCGCTTCCAAGCGGTAGATCGGCAGCCCCTGAGATGCAAACTTGCTCTCGTATTCGGTGACTATATTCCCCTCAAAATCGGAATGATGAAGATCGAGCGACAGATTTTGCAGGGCAAATCCGTGCTTTGAAAACTGCTCGATCGAATATTCAAAAAAGTGCATATTATCGGTCTTTTGGTGAATTTCGGCGCCGTTTTTGAGAATTTTGCGGTATATCCGCAAAAACACGGGACTTGTCAGCCTGTGCGACTCATAGCGGTTTTTCGGATAGGGGCAGGAGAAATTGAGAAACATCCTCTCGATTGCGCTGTCGCGGATATAGCGGTCGAGATAGTTCGCCGACACGCATAAGTAGCGGACATTCGGGATATTCTCCGCCTTTGTGCGCTCCGCCGCTTTAATAATGACGTTTTCGTTGATCTCAACGGCCAGCAGATTGATTTGCGGATGACGCTTGGCAAATTCCGCCGCAAATCCGCCCATGCCGCAGCCGACCTCGAGATAAACGGGGCTGTCGTTGCCGAACAGCGCGGGAAGATCTATGTATTCGTCGCCGTCGGCGGCCGCGTTGTACCGCTTGTCCTCCACCGTGCATTTGATCATAATATCGCGCACGAAAGCTTCTCGCTCGTCGAATTTTTTAAGCCTTCTCATTCTCATGGTGTTTCTCTCTCCGTTTGTGATAGGAATTAGTATATGCGGCGCTATGCGCGGTAGCAGTACGTTTAGCCCTGCTTTTCGCCCTGATCGCGCGTATCGGCAGCGATCTTACTGCGCCGTCGGTCTTTCAAAACGACATTGATCTGCGCGCCGATCAAAAACATGGTCATACAGGCATACAGCCACAGCATCAGCAAAATGACCGCGGTCAGGCTCCCGTAGATATACGAGTAGTTCGCAAAATTGTCGACATAAATGGCGAAAAACAGCGAAAACAGCATCCATCCGAGCGCGCAGAGTATTGCGCCGGGCAGATGAGCGGAGAATTTCAGATCATTCTTCGCCAAGAATTTGTAGGACAGCGCGAAAAACAGCGTCAGCGGAAGCAAAAACAGCACGCTCCGAAATTCCAGCACCCCCGCGATGATCGACCGTACTACGGGCAGTTCGGCAAAGAGAAGATCGTTGAGCCGTCTGCCGAAGATCAGCACGATCACGGTGATGATCAGGATAGCGATGAAGATCACGGTGTAGAGGATCGAAAAGATAATGTTGAAGATAAAATCGGTCGGTCGGGTGGTTTTGTAAACGTTCTGCAGCCCCGCCGTCATGCTTTTGATGCCCTTGGAGGCCGACCACAGCAGCACGATCGTGGTGACGGAAATCACCGAGAAGCTGACGTTGGCATACAGCTCGTCGATGATTTTCTCGGTAAAATCGAGCATCCCCGCGGGGAAAATATTTTCCGTCGCCTCGATCATGATCTCGCGCTCGACGGGGATAAACAGCCGCAGCACCGAGAAAAACAGCATGGCGAACGGCACCATGGATATTACGATGAAAAACGAGGATTGCGCGGAATAAGCCGGAATATGATTCTCGGCGCATTTTTCAAAAAATCCCACTGCACTGCGGAAAATCCCGCGCAGCTTCGGATTTTTTACGGGAGCGGTCATGGCGCCTTGCCTCCTGTTAAAATAAGCGCTGCCGAGCGCTAAGATCAGCGGAATGCTGGCGAAATTATGTATCAAACGAGCGAGCGAAAAGCTTTGCGGCGGGCGGGGCGGCGCAAAGCCGCTTACCCGCCGCAAATAGACGCTGCGTCAGTTGTTCTTCGGGTCTGCCTCATCTGCAACGACAGGGGACAGCGGAACGTCATACAAATCGCGGTATGAGGTTATATCGTCTGTTTGTACGGGTGCAAACGGCATAAGACCGGTACAGTCGGTAGCTGAAGCAACGCCGAAGGGTTCGTCGAACGGTATATCGTCTGATTCCGCGTCATACCGATCGCTGAAGAGCTTGTTCCCGCCGCCGAAGCCGCGGGACTCGGGATATACTTTTTTCCGTTTGTTCATGCTCTTGACTGCCGCTTTTGGGTAAATTGAATCTCGGGTAATTGGATTTGGGGTAAATCAAAAGACGAAAAAAGCGGCTTCCTCCTTCACCCCATAGTATCTCAAGGAGTGCCGCCGCTTATTCTTTGCAAAATAAGGAATTATCTCTGCGTTCCCATAAAGAAGACCGCGACGGTGCCGGGCCCCGAGTGAGAACCGATGACCGGACCGATATAGTTGACGACCGTTTCTTTCACCTTCAGACGGCGTTTCAGCTGTTCGGCGACATATTCGGCGTCGTCGATGCAGTCGCCGTGGCTGATAAATACCGTTTGCTCGGCGGGATTCACAGCGGTCTGCTCCGCGCGGTCAACCAGCGCGTCGAGCGACTGGCGCCGCCCGCGGGTCTTCGATACCAAAATCAGCCTGCCCTCGTCATCGACGTGTAAGATCGGCTTGATTCCGAGAACGGAGCCGATCACCGCCGCCGCCGCGGAAACGCGCCCGCCGCGCTTTAAGTGGTGCAGATCGTCGACCGTGAACCAGTGGCAGAGGTGAAGCTTATTTTGCTCGAGCCAATCCGCGACCTCGTCGATCGAAGCGCCCTTGTTCTTCATCTGCGCGGCGTAATAAACCAGCAATCCCTCGCCGAGGGACGCGCATTTGGAATCGACCACGACGACGCGGCGCTCGGGGAATTCACCCTCCAGCCCCTTTGCCGCGGTAACCGCGCGCGAACAGGTGGCGGACAGCGCGCCGGAAAACGCGATATACAAAACGTCCCTGCCCTCGCTGAGAATTTGGCGGAAGATCTCGTCAAAGCGGCTTTCGTTGATCTGCGAGGTGGAGGAGGATTTGCCCGCGCGAAGCTCGGCGTAAAAGCTGCGGATGCGCTCGGCGCTCTCCGTGGGCTCATCAAACTGCTCCTCGCCGTCGATGATGTAGGTCAGCGGTTCGACGCGCACGCCGAGCCTGCGAATCAGATCATAAGGCAGATCTGCGGTCGAATCGGTCAGAATCACATAATTTCCCATTTGGCGTACCCTCCGTCGGTGATATTGCCGCCCTCCGGCTCCTTTGCCGCTGTTGCGGACGCGGTCGGCGGGAACGAGCGTTTTTACTTATACTACTATAATATCAAAATCCGCTTGGTATGTCAACAAAATTCATGCGGGCGCTTGACGGCGCGCCCTTTATAAATTATAAAAAAATTCAATTTAGCAGTAGATATTTTCTTTGAGTTGTGCTATAATAACTGCAAAGCAGTTATTAGGGGGCTTTATTTCGGTGCGCCCGAAAGGCGAAAAGCGCGTTTTGTCGCGGCATTTCGTTTTCGCACGGCGCTTTATATTAACTGTATTTTTCGTCGGACCGACCGTTTCGGGCGGCGGAATTTAAGAGGAGTGTAGAATTTGGAAAAACTCGTGATCAACGGAGCTTCTCCGCTGAAAGGTGAAGTGACGATCAGCGGGGCGAAAAACGCCGCGCTTGCCATTATCACGGCAACCGTTCTCTCCGAGGGAGATTGCAGGATCGAAAACGTACCCGACATCGCCGACGTTCATTCCATCATCAGTATTCTTCACGAAACAGGCGCGGATATTAAATTTCTCAATAAATCCACTGTCGTGATCAACACCCGCGGCATTCGCACTCATGTCGTGCCTTATTCGCTGACCAAGCTCAGCCGCGGTTCGTGCTATTTTATGGGCGCTATGCTCGGCAGATTCAGCAAGGCGCAGGTCGCCCCTCCCGGCGGCTGCAATTTCGGCGTGCGCCCGATCGACCTGCATACCAAGGGCTTTCGCCTGCTCGGCGCGGACGTTGAGATGACGGGCGGCATGGTCGACATCAAAGCCGATCGGCTGATCGGCGCGTCTATTTATATGGATAATGTTTCGGTCGGCGCAACGATCAACATTATTCTCGCCGCTGTCAAGGCAGAGGGAATGACCGTGATCGACAACGCCGCCAAAGAGCCGCATATTGTCGATCTGGCGAATTTCCTCAATTCGATGGGCGCGGATATTCGCGGCGCGGGCACCGATGTTATCAAAATTTACGGCGTAAAGAGCCTGCACGGCACCAATTATTCCATCATTCCCGATCAGATCGAGGCGGGAACCTATATGGCAGCCGCCGCCGCAACGCACGGCGATGTGCTGGTGAAAAACGTCATCCCCAAGCATATGGAGGCGATCAGCACCAAGCTGGAGGAAGCGGGCGTTACTATCATCGAGTCGGACGATTCGATTCGCGTCATATCAAACGGCGCGCTGCGCGGATGCAGTGTGAGAACGATGCCGCACCCCGGCTTTCCGACCGATATGCAGCCGCAGATCACCACTCTGCTGACCGCCGCCGAGGGCACTTCGATCGTAAACGAGCTGATTTTTGACAACCGTTTTCAGTATGTCGATTATCTCACCGCCATGGGCGCAAAGATCAAGGTGAACGGCCATACCGCCGTCATCGAGGGCGTGGACAGGCTCGTCGGCGCACCCGTAAAAGCGGTTGATTTGCGCGCGGGCGCGGCGATGATCATCGCGGGGCTGATGGCTGAGGGAACGACCGAGATCGAGAATATTCATATTATCGACCGCGGCTATGAAAATTATGTGGAAAAGCTGACGGCGCTCGGCGCGAATATCCGCAGGGTCACTGTGGACGACGAGCCTGCCGATCAGGCGGGCGCCGTTTAACGCAGAGTCAGGGCGCCCTGCCCGTTTTGCCGACCGTTCGGCGCGCGGGCGCATGAGGAGAGATCGAATCATGAAACAGCGGATAAGATCATGGATAGCGGCGTTTATGCTGACTGTGTTGGCGGCGCTGCTTTGTCATGTCGGTGCGTTTGCCGCCGAGGGCGGCGCGATCGCCGTCGGCAGTGCGCAAGCGAATGCAGGCGAGCGCGTTACCGTGCCGCTGAATATGGATAAAAACCCCGGTATCTTCGGAATGGCGCTGGTGGTGAATTATGACCCGACCGTGCTGACGTTCGACAGCGTGAGCTACGGCGACGTCTTCCGCGAGGGCGAGTTTATTTTGACGCACAGGAGCGGGCAGGTCCGCATCAGCGTTTTCAATACAAAGATCGCCGACAATATCAACACAGGCAAGCTGATGGATCTGACCTTTCGGGTGAGCAAAACCGCCGTGGGCGGGCAGTATGCCGTATCGGTCGCCGCGGTGGACGAAACCGCGACGCAGGCGAACGGCGCGGCTTTTAGAACAGACGGCAGACCCATGAATGTGGACTCGAAGTATGTTGATTTCACCTATTCGAGCGGAACGGTTACCGTTGCGGGCGGTGCCGCACCGAGCGGCAGTGCCGCCGGGGGTGCGGATAGTGGCTCGGCTGAGGGGAATGCGTCGGGCGGCGGGTCCGATAGCTTATCGGGCAGCTCTTCCGAGGGCGGCTCAACTTATGAAACGCAGACCGATAAAAACGGCAACGTGATCACCCCCGAGGGCGGTGCGGCGGGCGGTGAGCCGAACCGTGCGGGCGGAAGCCGCGCGCGGTATCTTTGGTTGATTATAGCGGCGGTCATTGCGCTTGCGGCAGCGGCGGCGATCGTTTACCGCAGGCGTGCGGCGGCGAAGAGCGGCGCAGATTGCGCGAATTCGCTGCAAAGCGATCAGCAGTCGGAAGAACACCGCAAAGGATAACAGAATCAGAGAATTAACCGATATTGCGCCCCGATTTCGGACGTGAACTATCGGTTTTGGTATGCGGAGAATAAACAGCGTAAAACAGCGCCGCGTTGCGCCGCGCGCTGACTGCGCAAATTCGCCGCACGGCAATCATTTTACAGAGAGGATGCTTCGTTATGAGGAAAACAACAATTGTCAGATCATTGAAAAGATTGCTCGGCATGTCGGTGGGCGCGGTGATCGCATTGTCGGTCATGCTTTGCCCCGTATCGGCTGCGACAGTGTCGGCGCCGACAGTCCCGTCATCGGCGATTCCGTCAGACGCGGTCGCTGTTACCGTGGAGCTGTATGATGCGCCTGCTGCTCAAAGCGGATACGATCTCGACGAGGTCTGCCGCGTGATCGGCAACGGCTGGCGCAATAACGCCGACGTGATCGACGTGTCAAGATTCAACATTCCCGCAGGCGATATATCCGGCGTTTACAGCAGCGCGCTTTTCGCCAATCCCGATTGCTTTTATCTCGATCGGCCCTTTTATATCGGCCTTTCGGAGGACAAAGCATATATCGCGGAAATCTACCCGATCTATACCGTCGCCCCTGACGTTCGCGAGCCGATGATCAAGGAGTATGAAGCCGCTTTGGACAATATGCTCAGCAGTGTCGACGACAGCATGACCGATTTTGCCAAGGCGCTGACCCTGCACGATATGCTTGCGCTGAACTGCGAATACGACAGTAATTTATACAACGGAACTGCCGTTCCCGATGCATCTTATACTGCTTACGGCGCGCTGGTCAACCGCGCCGCCGTCTGCCAGGGATACACGCTTGCGTATATTGCGCTGCTTGACCGCTGCGGCATCCACTCAAGCTTTGCCGAAAGCGACGAGATGAATCACGTTTGGAACATGGTTCGCCTCGACGGCAAGTATTATCATGTCGATGTGACTTGGGACGATTCGCGGGTAGGTCAAGCGGATTCGGTGCATTATAATGTCAACGGCTATGTTTCGCATACGTTTTTTCTGATGTCGGATGAATGTGCTGAGAATCGCGCGCACCACGGCTGGGTGTCGGCGGTTTCGGCGGATTCGGATAGATACGACGAGCTGGATTTCAAAGGATCAACTCCGACGCAGATCTATGCGAGAAACGGTAGTTTCTATTATTTCGAAGACGGTAATCTCGTCTGGCAGAACGAAGCGACGGGCGAGAGCAGTGTGATTTTGAGCAATCCGGACGGCAAGTGGAACTATCAGGGCAACAGCTACACCGTCTGGGACAGCGCAAGATATGCGCGCCTTGCCGCGTATAAGGATACGATTTGGTTTACTACCGTCGATTCTGTCAAGCAGTACGATATCAAAACAGGCGCGGTGACCGAGGTGGCGAAGCCCGAGCTGCAAAATAACGAGTGCCTTTACGGCCTGGCGATCGTCGGCGACAGCTTGGTCTATGATAAACAGTGCGCGAATGTCACGCCTGCGCTCATTCAGAATCTGCCGCTGGAGATAGTTGTCCATTCGCCCGATTACGGAGATGTGAATGTCGACGGCAAGATCAATATCGAGGATGTTTTGGCGCTCAGAGGTCATCTTGCGGGTGCAGGCACTGATATTGATATGCGAAACGCCGACGCCAACGGCGATGGAAGCGTGAATATTTCAGACGTTCTGCTGATCAGGCAGCATCTGGCAGGTATGGACGTTGAATTCGGAAAAGCGTCATAAACGGCGTTTGCCCGCCGCGGCGAGATGAATGCGAATTTTTCCCGTATTGTAAAAAATTGAAAATATTCAGCAAAATAACCTCGGTCGGCGGCGAATTTTCCCGCGGGCGGGGTTATTTTTTATGAAAATGTTGTGAATTCCGCGCCCGTTTGGTTGACTAATCGCCGAAAACAAGGTATAATTAAAATGTATAAGCATATAAGCGGGTTTGTTCCGTGTAAAATGATTGCGCGCGGCGGTTTGCCGCCGAACGGGCAGATCTTTTTAGCCCGAATGTGTATCCGACGCCTTGACGGGAGGTTTATTTGTATGAAACTGATTATTGCCATCGTCAACGATGACGACGCTTTCGCTGTGGGGAATGCGCTGCTGCAAAACGGCTATCCCGCCACAAAAATGGCGAGTGCTGGCGGATTTTTGAATCTGGAGAACACCACTTTCCTGCTCGGCGTGGACGAGGACAGGGTGGACGGCGTACTCGAGCTGATCAAGCTTCATTCCAGCAGGCGTATGCAGCTGATGGGCGGCGCAGGCAGCGGCGCGGAACACGGTCAGGTGACGGTGGGCGGAGCCACGGTTTTTGTGCTCGATGTCGACCGTTTTGAAAAAATGTGATGGCGGGAAACGAACATATCAGTTCGGCGCTGACCGCGCTTATCGAGAATAAAAATATCCCTCACGCCGTTTTGCTCGAGGGGGAATATGCCGCCGAAAATGCGGAATATCTTGCCGCGGCGGCGGTTTGCGCGGAGGCGGAAGCGGGAGAGGAGCCGATTCCCTGCGGGAAGTGCGGCCCCTGCCTGAAAGCACAGACCAAAAATCACCCCGACATTATTTATCTCGAGCCGCAAAAGCCGAATAACCCGTACCCCGTCGATTTTGTGCGCGAAATCCGCAGGGAGGCATATATCAAGCCGAACGAGGCGCGAAGGAAAGTCTATATCTTTACCAATGCGGACAATATCAGCGTTGTATCGCAGAACGCGCTGCTGAAGATCATAGAGGAGCCGCCGGAGAGCGTGATGTTCATTATCTGCTGCAACCGCAAGGAAATGCTGCTGGATACCGTCATCTCGCGGGTCAGCGTGATCGTTTGCGGCGCGGCGAAAAGCAGTATTTCGCAGGCGGCGAACGAGCTGGCGGCGGAAATGATCGACTGCGTGTTCAATCGGTCCGAATACGAGCTAATCCGCATGACGTTGCCGCTGACAAAGGACCGCGCTTTGCTGAACGATACGCTGAGCGCGCTGAAAAGCATTTTTCGCAAAGCCTACTGCCTGAAAAGCGGCGCACAGTTGAATGATACCGTGCCGATTCCCCCCGTTTCTCCCGAGCTGCTCGGCGCGATCACGCTGAAAACCGCGCTTGCAATGTGCGAGGCGGCGGACAGCATCGGCGACGCCGCGGCGGCGAACGCCAACGCGCAGCTGAACGTCACTCGCCTGTGCGCGAGCCTGAAAGCGGCGGCAGGGCGATAATATCGCGATCACTTCGGCGATAGTATCGCGATCTCTTCGGCGATCATGTCGGCGCGAATGTTGACATCGCCGTGCGGTGATTTTAATCAAAACAAAGAAAGGAAGCGCGTGGAAAGCGCGTTTTAGGTAAAACAGCATGACCGAAATTATCGGCATACGATTTCGAGATACAGGAAAAATCTATTATTTTTCGCCGAAAAACGAGCGGTTTTCCGTCGGT
This sequence comes from Acutalibacteraceae bacterium, assembly GCA_051881675.1. GTDB lineage: Bacteria > Bacillota > Clostridia > Oscillospirales > Acutalibacteraceae > CAKRRH01. The sequence goes on along the minus strand of JBJEQI010000270.1, from coordinate 873 downwards.
GACGCGGTCATCGTCGAAACGGCGCGCGGCATTGAGTGTGCCCGAGTTTCGATGGCGAATAAGATGCTCGAGGACGATAAGATCGTTAAACCGCTGAAAAGCATTGTCCGCAAAGCCACCGCGCAGGATGAGTCGCGCTATGAGGACAATCTGAAAAAGGAAAAGCGGGCGTACAGCATCTGCACCAAAAAGATTGCGGATTTTAAGCTGGATATGAAGCTGACGGGCGTGGAATACTCATTCGACGGCAGCAAGATCGTCTTTTTCTTCACCGCCGACGGCAGAGTTGATTTCCGCGAGCTGGTAAAAGCGCTTGCTTCCGAGTTTCATACCCGCATCGAGCTGCGCCAGATCGGCGTGCGCGATGAGGCAAAGATGCTCGACGGCGTCGGCATCTGCGGTCAGCCGTTTTGCTGCGCGCGGTTTTTGGACGATTTCCAGCCCGTGTCGATCAAAATGGCGAAAGAGCAGGGCCTCAGCCCCAATCCGACTAAGATCTCCGGCTCCTGCGGCAGGCTGATGTGCTGCCTGAAATATGAGCATGATACCTATGAAAAGCTGCTGCGCGAAACGCCGGGTCAGGGCGCGGTCGTTGACACGCCCGACGGCAGAGGCGTTGTAACCGACGTCAGACTGATCGCGGGCAAGGTCAAGGTGCATATCAACGGGAACAGCGATTCCGCCCCCGCTTCGTATAATGTCAAAGATGTTACGCTCGTGTCGAAGGGCACCCACCCCGGCCATAGAAAACGCGCACGGGATATTATCGCGGAATACGACGAAAAGACCGCTATGGTAGAAAATAACTCGCAAGGAAAAAAGAAAAAGCGGTAATTTTTTAAAAAACTATTGCATTTTAAAAACAGAAGGAGT
>JBJEQI010000269.1:0-6367 GCA_051881675.1 Acutalibacteraceae bacterium | reverse complement strand
CTGATTATATTACCACATCTCCCTCACCTTGTCAACCCCCTTTTTTAAAAAGTTCTAAAATTTTTTGCGATATTGTATTTATTTCCCGAAACGGCAAATAATATAACCGAAATACACAATAGGGAGGCAAAAATTATGCAGGGAAAATTCACAACATTTGCAAAAGGCGTCGGCGCCGGAACGGTAATCGGCATGGCGGTGATCGCCGGCGGCAGTATGCTGATGAACAATTCGAGCATTGTCTCGAGCAGCCGCAGCGTTCGCAAAAAGCTGAGCCACGCTGCCAAAAGCGCGGGCACCATCATGAACAACGTATCAAGTATGCTGAAATAACCGCGGCGGAGACTATCCGCCTACATATATAATATATCCCCCGTCCAACCATGCGGTCAGACGGGGGCGAGCTATTTGCTAAAAATTATTTGCTTTTCGTCAGTCGGCGGCGAAAATAGCCCGACTTGCCGCAGTGCGGGCATTTCAAACGGCGGCGCAGAATCGTGTGCGCGCCCATCAGATACGACTTGGCGCTCGGCACAAACCGCGCATGGCAGTATTTGCATTCATACGACCCCGCGTCCAGATCGAGCGCGGTCGCGATGACAAGGTCGACCGCAAACACGGCGACGCCGACGGCAACGATCAGCACTTTCAGCGGCGTGTCCAGCTCTGTCCAATAGGCGGCGACCAAAATCGACATTACCATTACCGCCACGCCTGTGATCGCAGCCGCCGCGGAAACGGCGATCTTCTTTTTGCTGTCCCGCTTTTCTCTGATTAAATCCATAATATTCTCCTCTGCTTTCTGTTTATACGTTTCGTCCGAAAGCCTCTCGCCCGCGAGCAGCTCGTTCACGCTGATGTCCAGCTCGCCGCACAGCGCCAGCATGATCGACACATCGGGCAGTCCGCGCCCCGTTTCCCATTTGGAAACGGTTTTGTCGCTGACGCAAAGCTGCTCGGCCAGCTCTTTCTGACTAAGCCCGCGTTCGTGCCGACACGCGGCGATGAAGCTTCCGATCTTCAAATGATCCAAGCTTTTTCCTCCTTTCGCCTATTAGGATATTCCAAGACCGCCCGAAAATCAACCTACGCGCCGCAGAGTTTGAGCGCAAAGGCTGAAAATTCGGTCTACGCAACGCATACCTGCGCCGAAATCGGATTAATTTCCCCCGTTTACCAGCTCCCGCGCCTGCTTGCCCGTGATATGTTCGGGCGTGATCGCCACTATGCAGGTGCGCGAAAGCGCGCCCGCGATCTCTTGCTCTGTAGCCTCTCGGTCATTGTTCGGGCAATACTTGCCCGCCAGCGCGCGCAGGGCGTTTATCTTTTCCGCTCCGTCCAATATGCGCGCCCTGCCGAAGACGATGACGCTGGTATAATGCGCGGTGTACCGCTCGGGCACGGTTTCGTCCCTTCCGACAACGCAAAAGCTCACCTTATCGTTATTCCCGATCGCGTCGAGCTTGTGTCCCTTTGCCGCGCAGTGAAAGTATATCTCGCCGTTTTGATACACATAGCTCAGCGGCACGGCATACGGATAACCGCCGTCCCCCGCGACCGCCAGCACCCCGTGAATCCCGCGAATCAGTATTTCCTTTGCCGCTGCGTCCGACAGCTGCTGGCGGTGCCTCCTCATAGCGCGAAACATAAAAATCCCTCCGAAAACTTGATTGATATACCTATTATAATAGTATATCGCCTGCAATTCAACCATTTTCCTATCGGCGGAAAAAGAATATTCGGCACACCGCCCGACATAGTATATATAAACAACCAATCATCGGCAGCCGAAAGGTGAATGTATATTCAATATGAGGGTAATATTTCACATACGAAAAGGATTCCTGCGCACCGCGGTCGTCGCGGGCACACTGTCTTTGCTGATCGCGGCGTTTATCGTCGCCGACTCGGTCATCATCCGCGCCCCGTCGCTCTATTCCTCCGCCGACGGCGAAGGCGGCGAAAGCGGCAAAAAATTCATCAAATGGGTGGATTTCGGCGTGAGCGCCGCCGCCATGAAGCAGGCGATGAAATACGACGCGGATTCGCAGACCGAAACAATCAAAATCAGCTGGATTGACCTGCTCAGCGCCGCCGCCTGCAAAAACGGCGGCAATTTTTCCGATTCCAAAAACGCCGACATCGACGAAACCGCCCGCAGGCTGAAAAACGGCGAAACGATCGAGCAGATCACGGGCGGCGGCAAATATTTTGAATATTACAGGCAGGCCTATTCCGCGGTGCTCGGCGGAATGCTCGGCAAGGTTCGGCGCGAGGTGTACGACGAATCGGCGCCGAACAAAAAATCCGTCAAAGAATACTACGGGCTGAAAGCCTTTTCCCCGATCGCCTACGGATTCGGCTACTCCCACAGCGACGATTTCGGCAATTCCCGCTCCTACGGCTTCAACCGCACGCACAAGGGCAACGATCTCATGGGAACCGTTGGCACCCCCGTCATTGCGGTGGAGGACGGCATCGTCGAAAGCATGGGGTGGAACCGCTACGGCGGCTGGCGCATCGGACTGCGCTCGATGGATTTCAAGCGGTATTATTACTATGCGCACCTGCGGCGCGGGCATCCGTATGTAAACACCCTGCGGGAGGGCATGGAGGTCAAGGCGGGGGATGTGATCGGCTATCTCGGGATGACGGGATACAGCGACGAAGAGGATTATAACGGCATGAGGGTGCCGCATCTTCACTTCGGCATCCAGCTGATTTTCGATGAATCGCAGAAAGACGGCAACGGCGAAATATGGATTGACGCCTATGAGATCGTCAATTTTCTGGCGTCCAACAAAAGCGCCGTGATCAAGGATGAGCAAAGCGGCGACTGGGTCAGAAAATACCGCCCTGCGGGATAAAGCCGCGCCGCCCGATTGCCCTTTCCCGCCAAGCGAAACTCCCCGCCGCTACTGCCTTATGGTGTAAATTACATAAAGAAATCGTCATGCGGGAGGCTTTCGTTTTGACGAAACGCCGTAATCGTGTCCTGATCGTCGCCGACGCAGAGCAAAACCTCCGAAATACTGCCGATTCCCTGCGCCTTCAGCTGATCCTTCAGCCACTTTTCGTCCTTGCCGTAGGCTTTGAGATTGCGCCGCAGGATACTGCCGTCGATGATCAGGTTATACAAAAGATACTCCGCCTGCACGGGCTGCTTCAAGTCGCTCGGCGTGACGGGATGATATTCGGCTTTCGGCAGAACACTCATCTGCCCGTTGGTTTCCATCACCGCGCACTGCACCTGCGAAATATCAAAATACCCCTTCAGCCGACATTCCAGCAGCAGATCATTGACGTCATAATGATGCTTATTCAGGCTTTTTTTAATAATTTTTCCGTTATAGATCATGACCGAGGGCTTTCCCGTGAAAATTCGTCTTAAAACGATGCTTTTCGAGGTCAAAAACGCCAGCAGTATCGTAAATCCGCCGAAAAATGCCATGGAAATAATGATCAGCCAGACCGAAATATCCGTCTCCACCGCCATGGCGGCGATCGACCCGATCGTGATGCCCACCGTGTAATCGTAAAAGGTGAGCTGCGAGATCTGCCGCTCGCCCGTCACGCGGGAGATCACGAACAAAACGATCACCGCGATCACCGAGCGTATTGCTACCGAAATAATATCGTTGATAAGTTCCATACAACCAATCCTTTCATCTGCCGAAATCAATTTCAGTATTCACATCGGAGCGTGATTTTATGAGCAATAATGAAGAATTTAAGAAACTGATCGAAAAATACAACCGCGAAATGGAGCAATTGATCGCCGGGCAAAACGCCGCCGTCATTCCCCGCAAGCAAGGCAAAACAAACGATTCCGCCCTGCGGGCGTCGGGCGATATTGGGCAGCGATTTGGCAACGGGAGCGAATATATTCCGCCGTCGGGCAGTCAGGGCATCCCCGACGGCCGCGCGGAAAGCCCACACGCTGCCGCCGACGAAGTCGAAGCCCCGCCGACACAAGACGACGATGAAGATACCGCTCCGACTGCTGCGCCGTTCGGCACACTCTCGGTATCGGCAACTACCGCCGACGGCGCTCTTCCCGTCGAGGGCGCCTATATCGTTGTCACCGAAGTTCAGCCGAACGGCGAAGAGCGGCTGGTTTATTCCGCCAAAACCGACCGAAACGGCATGACCGCTCCGATTCGGCTTGCCACCCTGCCCGAGGAGCTGTCGCTGAATCCCGACTACTTCGGACCCACCTACAAGGCGTATAAAATCGTCACATCGAAAGACGGTTTCTTTACGGTGATCGACAAAAATGTTCCCATATTCGCCAACCGTTCCGCCATCCAGCCTGTCAACATGATTCCCCTGCCCGAAAACTTCAGCGGCGACAGAAATATCACCTTTGATGAATCTATGGTTCAAAGCGGCACGCCGCAGCCGCAAACTGAGGGACTGCAAACCCCCGAATCTTCCCTTGAATCCGAAATGGGCGGCTCCGTCATGCAAGGCGGCACATACACCACAAAAAACAAGGAGGGATAATATGCCCGCACCAACCGTTCCCGAAAACATTACGGTGCATCTCGGCACACCGGACAGCAGCGCGCAAAACTTCACCCTGCCGTTCCCCGATTACATCAAAAACGTGGCCTCGGGCGAGATCTATCCTACCTGGCCCGAAAGCGCCATACGGGCGAATATCTACGCACAGATCTCGTTCGCACTGAACCGCTATTTCACCGAGCATTACCGCAGCCGCGGATATAATTTTGACATTACAAATTCCACCGCCTACGATCAGTATTTCAGTCCGAGCCACGAGGTATTCGACAACATCAGCGAGATCGTCGACGACATCTTCAACTCCTATGTGCAGCGGCAGGGCACGGTCGGGCCGTATTTCACGCAATACTGCGACGGCAGGCAGGTGCAGTGCGCGGGGCTGTCGCAGTGGGGGACCGTACCGCTCGCCAATCAGGGCATGACGCCGTATGAGATATTGCAGTACTACTACGGCGACGACATCGACATCGTCCGCAACGCGCCCATTACACAGAATGTGCAGTCCTACCCCGGGACGCCGTTTTCGCGCGGGGACGTCGGAACGCAGGTGCGGCAGATACAGGTGCGGCTGAACCGCATATCGACCAATTACCCCTCGATACCGAAGATCAATCCGATCGACGGTCTGTTCGACCAGTCGACCGAAAACGCCGTTAGAGAGTTCCAGCGCATATTCAATCTTACGCAGGACGGAATCGTCGGGCAGGCGACATGGTATAAAATCATCTTTATCTACAACGCCGTTAAGCGGCTCAGCGAGCTGGATTCCGAGGGCATTTCCGCCTCGGAATTCAATCAGCAGTACCGCCGCGCGATCTCCTACGGCGAAACGGGGGATCCCGTGCGTATCATCCAGTATTATCTTTCGGCGGTGGCAAATTTCTATCCCACCGTGCCCGCCGTGCGGGTTACGGGCATCTTCGACGATCAGACGCTCGAGGGAGTGATCGCCTTTCAAAAGCAGTTCGGGCTCGACCCCGACGGCATTGTCGGCGAAAACACCTGGAACGAGCTTTATTCCGCCTATCTCGGAATCGTTCAATCGGAAGCCGAGATCGAGGGAGGTGTGCCGCTGTTCGGAGGAGTCACGCTGCGCATCGGCTCGACGGGCGAAGATGTGCGGTGGCTGCAAACGGCGCTTGCCCGCATCGCAGAAGACTATCCCGAAATCACCGCCCCCGCCGTCACGGGATATTACGGCACCCAGACGGAAAACGCCGTTTTGCAGTTTCAAAATCTGTTTGATCTTCCCGACACGGGCACGGTCAATATACTGACATGGGACGCGATCGGCAGCGTTTACAGCGATCTGACCGTCGGCGCCCGCCGCACGGCGGGTCAGCAGTCGGGCTATACGCTTACGCAATAACGTCGGTCAGCCGACCGACCGCATCATCCGAACAAAGGAGAAAAACCGATGGCAGACGCAAAAACCACAGCACAAAACACCCCCGCAGACAAAGATTACATCCGCAAGGTACAGCAATATCTGCGCACGATCGCGCAGCATAACGACCGTGTGCCGATGATCGCCGTCGACGGCTTTTACGATAATAAAACGGCAGACGCGGTGCGCGCCTTTCAAGCGATCAGCGGACTGCCCGTCACGGGTGAGGTGGACAACGACACCTTCAATGCTTTGCTCGGTGCCTATACTGCCGTCAGCGGAATCCGCGCCGATACGCAGAGGATAAAGGGCTTCCCCGACACCGAGCGCGTCCTATCCGAGGGGGAGGAAAGCTTCGAGGTCTATTTTATTCAGATCATGCTCAATGAGCTGGCGAAGCTCTTTACCAATATTGAGCTGATCCGCCTCACAGGGCGGCTCGACCAACCGACC
>JBJEQI010000268.1:0-6370 GCA_051881675.1 Acutalibacteraceae bacterium | reverse complement strand
AGATCAGCGCCGCGTCCGCTCTTGTGAACAATGTCCCCGCAGGGCTGATGATTCAGAGCATCAACATGGATTCCAATCTCTATTCGGCGGGGCTGGACAAGGGCGACATCATCACCGAGATCAACGGTAAGCAAATCACGGCGGCAAGCGTTGCGCTGGATATTATCGATGACTCTGCCGCCTCGGATAAGCTGACGATGAAGGTGTATATTGCGTCGACCAAGAAGTATAAAACGGTGAGCGCCGTGCTGCTGGAGGACGACAGCGTTTCCAGCTATCGGACCGAGGCGGAGCAAACGACTGCGCAGCCGTTCACCTTCCGCTGATTGGTTATAGGAATTACAGCTAACACATCGGGGGGAAACCATGCTAATCAAAGACGAAGTGGAATTTCCGTTTGATCTGACGGTCAAGACGTATGACGCGGGAATGGGCAATGTGATGCGGCTCAACTGCATACTGAAATATCAGCAGCAGGCGGGCGAGGAACAGCTTGAGCGGTATAATATCGGATTCGACCGCATTTATGAAAAGCTGGGGCTTGTGTGGGTAGTGACCAACGCCTCGGTCATTGTGAACCGTATTCCGCGCTACGGCGAGAAGCTGCGGCTGATCACCTGGAACCGCGGCGCAAAGGGCGCGAAGTTCTTTCGGTCGTATAACTGGTATTCGGAGAATGACGAGCTGCTGATCGAGGGCTCGACGGCGTTCGTTTTGGTGGATGTGTGCGAGCATAAGGTTCAGCGCCCGAATGACGAGGCGTTTCGGATGCCGTGCGACTTTAATCGAGTCAATGCGGTCAAAACGCCGGGGAAGATCTTTTTGCCCGAAAGGGAGGCGTTCTCCCTAATCGGCGAAAAGACGATCGTTTACAGCCTGATCGACCAGAACGGGCATCTGAACAATGCGTTTTATACCGATTTCATTACCGATTTTTGCACCGATGAGGAGAATCGCCGTATTTGCGCCTATTCGCTCGACTATATTGCGGAGGCGCGGCTCGGCGACACCGTTCGGGTGTATCGCGCGCAAAAGGACGGCGTGACTTATCTTTACGGCGAGCATGAGCGTGGGATGTGCTTTCGCGCCAAATGCGAATATAGGGCAGACGCGGCAGAATAGCGCCGATAATCAAAACAAATGTTTGCTTTTTCACGGATGATGTGATATAATGATCACAAAGTGATCATTATACGCAGTACATATACATTGCCAAACCGAAGCAAGGGGGAGTTTGCATGACCGACAATCAGCGCAGAGTTTATGACTATCTGCGCGAAAAAATGGGCGACAGTGTTCCGCCGTCGGTGCGGGAGATTTGTCAAGCCACGGGAATCCGCTCCACCTCATCGGTTCACGGGATACTGAACGCGCTCGAACAGCAGGGATTAATCGAGCGCGACGGTCAGAACGCCCGCTCGATTCGCATTGTCGGCGCGTCGCCGTCGGTGCAAATACCGCTGATCGGGCAGGTGCAGGCGGGTCTGCCGGTTCTTGCCGTGGAGCAGATCGAGGAGTATATTCCGTTTGATGTGACGGGTCTTGGAACGACGGGCGCCGAGCATTTCGCACTGCGGGTGCGCGGCGACAGCATGATGAACGCCGCGATTTTGGACGGCGACATTGTCATATGCGAGAAAACACCGATCGCCGAAGAGGGTCAGATCGTTGTGGCGCTGATCGGGGACGAGGCGACCGTCAAGCGCTTTTATCGTGAGAAAAACGGCTATCGTCTTCAGCCGGAAAATGATGATTTTTCGCCGATTTATTGCGCGGAGCTCAGCATTTTGGGCAGGGTCGTCGCCTCGATACGAAGATATTACTGATATTTTTGGGGATAGGCTCATAAAATGAACAGACAGGTTTTGCCTGTCTGTTCATTTTTATGTAAGCGGCGGTGATCGACGCAATGAGCAGGAAAATCGCGCTTGTCGGCAACCCGAATTGCGGCAAAACGACCCTTTTTAACGCGCTGACGAAAATGCACGCGCAGGTCGGCAATTGGCCGGGAGTGACGGTGGAAAAGCGAACGGGCAGACTTGCGGCGGACCCGAATACCCAGATCATTGATCTGCCCGGAATCTACTCGATGACCGCCTTTTCGCTCGAAGAAAAGCTGACCTGCGGCTTTATCGGCGAGGAGCAGGCGGATCTGATCGTCAATGTAGTGGACGCGGCGGCGCTCGAGCGCAGCCTGTTTTTGACTTTGCAGCTGACCGAAACGGGAGTGCCGATGGTGCTGGCGCTGAATAAGATAGACGAAGCAAAGCGCCGCGGCTATATCATCGACGTGCGGCGGCTGGAAAAGCGGCTTTGCGTTCCGATCATTCCGATCTGCGCGCATTCGGGCGAGGGAATCGCTGAGCTGATTGCCGCCGCTGGGTCAAGCGGCGGCGCCGCACCCCGCCGCGCGGCGATTTATTCCGAAAAAACGGAGCGAATGCTGAGGAGCGTGGAAGACGCGCTGGTCGGCGTTCGGCAAAAACGGCTCGCCGCCGTGCGGTTTGTCGATGACCCGACAACGCTCGGCGGCGAGAATATCCGCCTGCGTGAAAAAATGGATAAGATCGTGCAAAACGCCCTGCCGCGCGGGACGGAGCGCGATATGCTGATCACAGCGGAAAAATATGCGTTTCTGTCGCGGCTGACCGACGCTTGCGTGATTCGCCGCAAGAGCAAAAGCGGGATTTCGGATACGCTGGATCGCCTGTTTACCTCAAAAATTGCGGCATATCCGCTGTTTTTTGCCATTATGGCGGCGGTTTTCGCGCTGTCCTTCGGACCGCTCACTGCCGCCGCGTCCGACGCGCTCGGGCGGCTGTTCACCGATACGCTCGCCGCGCTGATCGGCGACGGCTTGACCTATATCGGCGCAGCCTTGCCGCTTCGCCTGCTGATCTGCGACGGACTGATCGGCGGCCTTGGCGCGGTGCTGTCTTTTATCCCGCAGCTGGCGGTGCTGTTTTTGTGCCTGACCTTTTTGGAGGATTCGGGCTACATGACCCGCGTTGCGTTTATCATGGACGCGCCGATGAGAGTGTTCGGATTGTCGGGGCGCTCGTTCATATCGATGTTGATGGGGTTCGGATGCACGGTGACGGCGCTCGGCAGCGCCAAGACCCTCCCCGACGAGCTTTCCCGCAGGCGAACGCTGTTTGTCGTGCCGTTTATGTCGTGCAGTGCGAGGCTTCCCGTTTATGCGGCGGTGTTTTCAAGCGTCGGGCTCGGCGCCGCGGCAATTTTGCTGATCTATCTGATCGGGATTGCCGTGGGACTGCTTTCGGTGCGCATAGTATCTTGCCGCGCGGGCGGGGATGAGGCTCCGTTTGTCATGGAGATGACCGATTTTCGCCTTCCGCAGGCGCGGATTCTCATTATGCGCACGTTTCAAAAGCTGAAAGGTTTTGTAGTCAAGATCGGAACAGTCCTGCTGGTCGCGATGACCGTGATCTGGGTGCTTCAGCACGTTGACATGAAACTCCATTATACCGACAGCATGAATCAAAGCCTGTTTTGCACAGTCGGTGCATGGTTTGCGCCGATTCTATCGCCGCTTGGCTTCGGCGATCGGCGGATCGCGGGCGCGCTTGCCTCGGGAATCGTGGCAAAGGAGGCCATTATCGGCACATTCGGCGCACTGGGAATTGACCCCGCCGTCTGCTTTACACGCCCGTCAGCGCTGTCGTTTGCCTGCTTTGTGCTGCTGTATTGCCCCTGCGTGGCGGCGATCGGCGCGCTTATCCGCGAAAGCGGCTCGAAAAAGCGCGCGGCGGCTATGCTGATGTACTATTTGCTGGCGGCGTGGGTGACGGCGTTTTTGGTGTATCACGCGGCAGTTTTTATCGGACTGTAAATTTTCAGCCCGGCAGGGTAGGTCCCACCGGGCTGAAAGTATACTATGTTGCGCCGCTCGAACAACTGACACTGCGCGGGCAAAAAAGCCGCATTATTTGCAAAAAACATGGTTGCCGATCGTCTTGATCACGGGGCGGGAGCGTATCCAGCCCGATTTGGCGGTTTTGGGATTGTAGTAATAGATGGCGCCGCCCGACGGGTCCCATCCGTTCAGCGCGGCGCGGGCGGCTTTATAGGCGCTGTCGGAGATCTTCGCGTTGATCTGCCCGTCGGTCATACAGCTGAACGCGCCGTTTTGATAGCAGACCCCCGCAACGGTGTCGGGAAACGATGAATGCGATACGCGATTTAAGATCACTGCACCGACGGCGACCTGCCCCTCATAGCTCTCGCCCCGCGCCTCGGCGCTGATGACGCGCGCGAGCAGATTATAGTCGGATGTTCCCGACGACGAGGATGAGGATTTAGAAGAAATCCCCAGCGCCGCCAGCGTTTGCTTGCCTGCGATGCCGTCGACGCGAAGCCCGTTCTTTCTTTGAAAGTATTCTACCGCCGCCTTGGTCTGCTTGCCGTAGATGCCGTCGACATTGCCCTTGTAATAGCCCCATTTTTTGAGATTGGTCTGGATTTTCGTGACCTCCGCGCCGCGCGAGCCCATTTTGGACAGCGCGCCCGCATAGATCGGGGTAACGGCGGTTACGATAATCAGTGCGAAACAAACGAATATTTTTACAATACAGTGGGATTTTTTCATAGAATCCATTCCCTTTCCGAAAATATATTACTATCATTTCCGAAAAATCCGACAATATCATTGGAATTTTGTAAAACTGTTGACTTTAGCCTGTATTTGATGTAAAATAAATCTTACAGTATATGTTTTTAAGGAGCTGTTTTTATGAAAATACTCGTCACCGGCGGTACCGGCTATATCGGTTCGCATACCTGCGTGGAGCTGTATAAAGCGGGTTACGAAGTCGTTATTGTTGATAATTTGGTCAATTCATCCGCAGACGCGGTGGATAAGATCGAGGCTATTGCGGGCAAGCGCCCCGCGTTTTATGAGGCCGATCTGCGCGACCGCGCCGCTATGGAAAAAATCTTCAGCGAAAATGATTTTTATGCGGTTATCCATTTTGCGGGTCTGAAGGCTGTCGGTGAATCGGTTGAAAAGCCGCTTCTTTATTATGATAACAACATTACGGGAACGCTCGTTTTGCTCGATGTGATGAAAGAGCATAACTGCAAGAGAATCGTTTTCTCCTCGTCGGCGACTGTTTACGGCGCGCCGAAGTCGGTGCCGATCACCGAGGATTTCCCGCTGTCCACCACCAACCCTTACGGCAGCACCAAGCTCTATATCGAGGGCATCCTGCGCGATATGTATGTGGCGGATAACGAGTTCAGCGTAATGCTTCTGCGTTATTTCAACCCGATCGGTGCGCATGAGAGCGGTCTGCTCGGTGAAAAGCCGAACGGCATTCCGAACAACCTGATGCCCCGCATGATTCGCGTTGCCAAGGGCGAGGCGGACGCGATCACCATTTTCGGCAAGGATTATCCCACGAAGGACGGCACGGGCGTGCGCGATTATCTGCACGTTGTCGATCTTGCCAAGGGCCATATCAGTGCGCTGAAAGCGATGGATAAGTGCGGTGTGTTTACATACAATCTCGGAACGGGAACGGGCTATTCGGTTCTCGATCTGGTCAACACGTTCAACCGCGTCAACGGCCTGAATATCAAGACGGTCGACTGCCCCCGCCGCGCGGGCGACGCCGCCGAGGTGTATGCCGATCCGAGCAAGGCGCTCAATGAGCTGGGCTGGAAGGCCGAGCTTGGTATTGAGGAAATGTGCCGCAGCTCATGGAAATTTGCCGAGAATAAATAAGCGGCAGCTGAAAGCAATATAAAAAACTCCCTCTGTCCGTTCGGGCAGAGGGAGTTTTTTATGGTGTAGAACTATTAGCGTGATCGTGTTTGGGTGCAAAAGCACCGCTTTAATCGAGCAGGGCGGCTTGATCGGTAAAAACGATCAGCAAAGTGCCGCTTTTGACCGCGATTTCCGCCGCGTCGCCGATAAACTCGTTGCTCACGCCGATCGGATAGGTTCGGATCATCTCGTAATCCTCGAGAAGATATTTCAGCCCGCGCTCACAAACGCCGCACGAGCGGTCGCTGAGTGAGAAGACCGAAATATACCCGCTCGAGCTTTTGTCGAACCGAATCGCGCCGTTGTGAACGGCGGTAAAAACCTCACTGTCGCCGAAAAGTCGGCACTCACAGCCGCGCTCGACCAGCTCGGACATCATTTGAATATTGGCGAGCGTGTGCGCGGTTCTGCCGCCAAGACAGCCGAAAATGTGAAATCGGCGGTAGCCTTTTTCCATGCCGTAGTCGACGGCGCGCTTCGTGTCGGTGATGTCCTTGATCGGGTTCAGCCGCAGAATGTCGGCGCCGATCGGCTCGGGCGATGAATCAAAATCGCCGATGACAATGTCGGGTGTGATGCCGA
>JBJEQI010000267.1:0-1526 GCA_051881675.1 Acutalibacteraceae bacterium | reverse complement strand
GTGCGGATGCGATCATCCTGCCTGAAATGCCGTTTTATTATGAGGAGATTGCGCGGGTCGTCCGCCGCCGCAGCGAGCAGGGTCACGTTTTCTCGATCATTGCCGTTGCCGAGGGCGCATTTTCGGTCGAAGAGGCGAAGATGAAGCGCAAGGAGCGCATTGCCGCGCGCGGAGGAGAGGCAACGCCCACTTCCTCGATCGTTCGCTTCATTGAGCAGAACACGGGTGTCGAGACCCGCGCCGCAGTGCCGGGGCATTATCTGCGCGGCGGTTCGCCCTGCGCGTATGACCGCGTGCTTGCCAGCAAGCTCGGCACCTATGCCGCGCGGCTGATCGAAAAGGAGATCTACGGCGTGACCGTTGCCGAAAAGGGCGGGGTCATTACGCACAATAACCTCGCCGACATCGCGGGAATCGCAAAGCCCGTGCCTGCCGACGATCAGCTGGTCAAAACCGCGAAGTCGCTGGGAATCAGCTTCTGCTCGTAAAGTCATGCCCGCAACCGTAACGCATTATCTTCACGCTGTCAGCGTGCTGTCGGCACCGGGCGGGAGTTTTACGCAGGACATCTGCACTCCCGCCTTTCTGCTCGGCGCGCAGGGTCCGGATTTTCTCTATTTTCACCGCATCTTGCCGATCGTTTGGCGCGGAAAATCGCGGCGGGATCTCGGCATCAAACTGCACCGTATCAAGGCGGACTGCCTGTTTTCCTCCTTTGCGCGCTACCTCGCCGCTCATCCGAACGCCCGCGAGGCGCGCTCGTATGCCATGGGCTTTCTTTGCCATTATGCGCTCGACAGCACCGCTCATCCGTATGTTTACGCGATGCAGAAAGCGCTGATCGAGCGCGATCATATCCGCAGGAACGGCATTTTTGTGCATAACCGCATCGAGAGTGCGATCGACGTGATCTTGCTGAACGAGCGGTGCCGCGAGCGCGGGAACGATTTCAATTTCGATAAGGCGCTGACGACCGATCGACAGATCATCCGTGCGTGTGCGGATATTGTCAGCCACGCGGTGGCGGAGCTTACGGGCGAGCAACTGCCGCCCGCGGTATTCGAGCGGGGGTTTGATGATTTTCGCGCGCTTCAGCGCTTTTCGAGAGATCCGCACGGAGTAAAATACCGCCTGATTCGCGGCATCGAGCGGGTCGCGTTTCTTCCACGCAGTTTGTCGACCTTTGTGCGGACAAGCGCCGCCGACCGCAGTTTTGATTATATGAATGCGGCGGCAGGCGAGTGGCAAAATCCGTATTCGCCCGATGATGAGCCGAAACGGCTGACGTTCGATGAGATTTTCGATCAGTCGGTCGGCTTTGCAACGGATTTATGCCGCAAATTCTCACGCTGTCTTGCGAGCGGAAGGACTGCGGTGGATTTTACAAAAAATAAGAGCTATAAAACGGGCATGGTGATCATGGCGCCGCTTTTCGACGATACGGCCGCGCCGACCGCCTTGCCAGACGGAAAGGAAACATCCCAAATGAATGAAATGAAAAGGATCGCCAGCTTTTGCGTCGACCA
>JBJEQI010000266.1:0-6400 GCA_051881675.1 Acutalibacteraceae bacterium | reverse complement strand
TGATGCCGTTTTCGTCCAATTGGACCTCGCCGACCGAGCGGATCATCTCGCGCAGCGCGCGGGTTGCCTGTTCAAAATAGTCCCTTGCCGCGAGATATTTTCCCGACAGCTCGGGCGAAAAAAATTTGATATCGGGCAGATAAATATGGGCATATCCGTGCAGGCGGCGAATCGTTGAAACGCGCTCATAGCCGCCCGAATTGACCGCCACGGGAATGAAAAGACTGCCGCGTATTTGGTCGATCGCCTCGATGATCTGATCGACATAGGGCGTCGGGGAAACCAGATTGATATTATAGGCGCCGCGCCGCTGAAGCTCGAGCATGATCTCGGAGAGCCGCTTGGTTGTGACTGCGAAGCCCTTGCCGCGGCTGATCTCGTAATTCTGGCAATAGGGGCATTGCAGCTGGCAGTTTGAAAAAAATATCGCGCCGCTGCCCCGCTCGCCGCCGCCCGTGCCGTCTTCACATCCGCTGATACACGGTTCCTCCCAGCGGTGCAGATAGGCCTTCGCCGCGGCAATGCCGCCGCCCGCGCCGCAGAATCCCCGCACGGTATTTCGGTCGACCCCGCATTTGCGCGGGCAAAGCTCGCATTTTTTGTACATGGATTCTCTCCTTTGAACAGCTGAACGGATTTGCAATGCTAAATATAGCCTGTTATAGAGGTATTGCAAATTAATTATAGCAAAAATATACTTTTTTGCAAATATTTATTTTGATTTTTTGTAAATACTATGCTATAATAATCGTATAGCAGTTTTCTGCGGCAATATTTTGCGCCTGATCAACCGAAGAATCATCGGAGCGGTTTATCGAAATATGCCTGTTTTTGCAATCTTTTGCTAAGCCCGGCGGCGCTCCCGGCGGCACTGAAAAAGGAATCGTAGCGTATGGAAAAAAGATCGAGAATACTATATGTGACTGCATTTTTGCTGGCGATCGTTTTGTCGGCAATCTATCTTTGCGGATTTATTTTGTCTGCGCCGTCCTGCGCGGGAACGGGCGCATACGGCAATCTTACGGGGAACACGGTCAACGGCGGCGGAGTTTTGTATGACGCAGGCCGCCTTTTTTATACCCGGCAGGGCGCGCTGTATGCTTCGTCGGGCGGCGGTAATCCGACGCGCATTGCCGACAGCTGCGACGGCTGGATTCAGCGGCTGGGCGACGACCTCCTCTATCTTTCGGGCGGCAGCGTCATCCGCTGCGGCTTTGACGGCAAAAACGCCGAAACTCTGATTGAAAATGCGGCTGAACCGCTCGTTTTCGGCGGCGGTATCTATTATCTGTCGGGCGGCAGTATTCATAAATATATTCTGAAATACGGCGAGAGCGCCGATCTCGGCATTCGACCCGAGGGCGGGTTCATCATTTACTTTAACCGCCTGTATTTCTGCGATGGCGGGGCGATCATGAGCGCCGCGCTCGACGGCTCCGATCGGCGCGAATTTGCGCGTGTCAGTGCCGAGCGGTTTGTGATGGATAATAACAATTTGTATTATCTGTCGGGCGGCGGGATATACGGCATGCCGCTCATCGGAATCAGCTCGGGGGACGATCATCAGCCGCAAAAGCTGGCCGACGGCGAAATGTTTTATGTAAACTCGGGCGAGAATACGATGATCTACGCCACCGCCAATGCGGTTTACTACTGCGATCTTGCCAAGACCGATAAAGAGGGGAAGCTCATCTCGGTCAAGCTGGCCGACGGGCGGGCACTCGGGGTCTACGGCTCGGAGGAGGACTTTTATTATCAGACGGAAAACGGGATTTTCGCCGTTTCCGCCGACGGCAGGGATCTCGGAAAGGCCGGCTGATTCGGCGACGGAAGAAAGCAGCGGATTTGTAGCCGAACAGATCGAAGGATATATAGGATTTTCCGACACAGACGACAAAATGTTTATTTAAATTTACCCTGCGGCGGGTTATAATAGCTATCACATACCGAGAAATATTCGGATTGATCATAGATTTTGATTCGGGGAAGGAGCAATCACAATGGCAAAAAGCATGATCGACGCGGTCACCGAAGCCGAGGCGCGCGCGAAAGCCACGGTCGGCGCCGCCGCCGAAAAGGCGGATGAGATCGTCAAAAACGCCGAGGCGCAGGCGGAGCAGATCATTAAAGAATCTGCTGCGGCAGCGAAAAGGCAGTCTGATACGGCGATCTCGACTGCGGAGAACAACGCCTATAAAGCGCGGGCGAAGTTTTCGGCGGAAAGCGCCGCGTATGCGGATGAGTTTATCGGTGAAGCGCGCAAAAACACGGACAAAGCGGTTGCCGCGGTCATTGCGCATATCCTTTCCGAATGAGAAAGATTCACTCACGACGGGTTACTGACTGCAAAGGAGGGACGAAACTTTGGCGAAGCTGAAAATGCTGTGCGTGAGCATTGCAGTGCTGAATAAAGACAGGAAAAAGCTGGTTTCAAAATTGCAGAAATGCGGTGTTATGGAGCTGAAAAAAAGCCGCCTTGAAGTCGAAGCGGCGAAGGATGCCGATTCTGCCGCAGATTTGGACGCGAATGTCGCGCAGAACACCGCGCAGTCGATGTTTGCGCGGCAGGATCACACCGCCTCGCGGCTGGTATTCGAGCGGATGAGCAAAACGGCGCGGCAGGCGCTGGACATTCTCGACAGCGTCGCTCCGAAAAGCGGCGGTATGCTCGACTTTCTCAACGGCAGGCGGGAGATCGGGGCGGACGAATACCGCGATCTTTCCGAAAAGGTGAAGCCCGTTTGCGAGATCTGCTATGATATTGCGGCGCTCGACCGTCAGCTCGGCGAATGCCGCGCCGAAATAGCGAGGCTGAATGTGGCGATCGATCGGCAGATGAGCTGGTCGGCGCTGGATGTGCCGACAGGCTTGAAGGGGACGAAAACGACCCGCGCCTTTGTCGGATCGCTTGCGGCGGAATGTTCCGAGGGTGAGATCACCGAGGGGATTGCCGCGGCGGGATTTGCGGGCGAATATGCGCTCGAGATCGTGCAAAAGCGACCGATGCAGACCGATATTTTCGCTCTTTGCCTGAAAGCGGACGCGGAGCCGTTCGACGCGGCGCTGCGCAAGATCGGCTTTTCGTATATATCCGACGCGGACGCAGAAAATGTGCCGCTGGAGGCGGCGAATCGGCTGACCGTGCGGCGGGATGCGCTGAGGGACGATTGCGAAATCATCAAAAAGCTGATCGCTTCGTTTGCGGATCAGCGCGAACAGATCGAGTTTTTGGTGGATTATTATTCCATGAGGGCCGAGCGGTACCGCGTTTACGGCGAGCTGCTCTCCTCGGAGAATGTTACGCTGATCGAGGGCTATATCCCCGCCGATATTGCTGCGGATTTTGCAGAAGCAGCGGAGCGCGACTTTGCCGCGGCGGTGGAGCTTCGCGAGCCGTCTGAGGAGGATGAGCCGCCTGTTGCGCTCAAAAACAATGCGTTTTCAAAGCCGTGCGAGAACACGGTAGTCATGTTCTCACCGCCCGGCAGGCGGGACGTCGACCCGACCCCCTCTATGGCGTTTTTCTTCTACCTTTTCTTCGGCATGATGCTTTCCGACGCAGGCTACGGTCTGCTGTTCGTGCTCGGAACGCTGTTTGTGCTGAAAAAGTTCCGGCTGGAGGAGCCGATGCGCAACACCATGCGGATGTTCTTTTACTGCGGCATATCCACCATATTCTGGGGGATTTTGTTCGGCGGATTTTTCGGCGATCTGATTCCGAAGATCGCAGAGGTGTATTTCGGCAAAACGATCACGATGCCGAAATTGCTCGACCCGATCAACGACGCGCTGACGCTTTTGGTCATCGGTCTTGCGCTCGGCGCGGTGCATATCTTCACGGGCATGGCGATCCATTTCTACAATCTCTGCCGCCAGGGGCAGGTGCTCGACGCTGTTTTTGACGTGGGGCTGTGGTTTGTGACCATCATCGGCATGATCTGCGCCGTGGCGGGAATGTTTACCGAGATCGGCTTGCTCAGCCAGATCGGTCTGATCACGCTGGGCGTCGGAATCGCGGGGCTGGTGCTGACCCAAGGAAGAAAGAAAAAGGGACTGGGCAAGATCGTTTCGGGAATTGCCAGCATCTATGATATTACCGGTTATGCCAGCGATATTTTGTCGTATTGCCGATTGATGGCGCTGGGGCTGGCGACGGGCGTGTTCGCGCAGGTCATCAACCAGCTCGGCATGAACAGAGGCGTTTTCGGATTTATCACGTTTATCATTATCTTTATCGTCGGCAACCTGATCAGCTTTGCGATGAATGCGCTCGGCGCGTATGTTCACACCATCCGCCTGCAATATGTCGAGTATTTCGGCAAGTTTTATGAGGGCGGCGGCAGAATGTTCGAGCCGTTTGCCGCAAAGACGGAGTTTATCCGACTGACCGATTCCCCCGCCGCACCAAAGCAGGGCGAAAATTCTGCCGATCGCGGCGCATAACAGCGGGATGATGAGAATATTGCCGCTGAGGGTTTTTACGGCGGTTTTATATTAATCAAAAATTGCACAGCCAAATTCTGAAAGGACGGTATTTTTACAATGGACGGTACTATTTTTGCAAACGGAGCTTTTTGGGCGATTCTCGGTGCGGCGCTGGCGACGGCGCTTGCCTGTATCGGTTCGGCAAAGGGCGTCGGAATCGCGTCGGAGGCGGCTTCGGGCGTTGTGGCGGAAGACCCGTCGAAGTTCGGCAAAATGATCGTTTTGCAGCTTCTGCCCGGAACGCAGGGACTCTACGGATTCGTTGTCACCATCATGATATTTTTGCAGATCGGCGTTTTCGGCACGCTTGCCGAGATTACGCTGACGCAGGGGCTGCTCTATTTCGCGGCTTCGCTTCCGATTGCGCTCGGCGGGCTTTTCTCCGCGATCGCGCAGGGGCGTGCGGCTGCTGCGGGCGTTTCGATCGTTGCGAAAAATCCGTCGCAGTCGTCAAAGGCGATCGTTTCCACCACGCTGGTCGAGTTCTATGCGCTGATCTCATTTTTGATCTCGTTCCTCACGGTCATGAATGTCAACAAGTTTTAAGGATAAAGCGGTTTCACCGCTCCCTGCGACCGCACTTTTGAGCGGTACAATATAAACCACTGAGGATTTGATGTTATGAACGGCATTGACAATATTATAAAAGCGATCAGCGACGAGGCGGAGGCGCGCGCGCAGCAGATCATCGACGAGGCGAATGAACAGGCGCGGGAGATCATCGACCGCGCAAAGCAGACCGCCATTGCTGACGCAGAAAGGCTCCAACAAAGCGCGAAAGCAAAGATCGCCGCGATCGGCGACTCGGCGGAATCCTTTGCCGTGCAAGACCGTAAAAGCGCTGTTTTGCGCGCAAAAACCGCGCTGATCAGCGAGGTATTCGACCGCGCTGTTTCGCAGCTTGTCAGCCTGCCCGAGGATGAATATTTCACCGTTATTAATCGGCTGATTGCCGAAAATGCGGCGACGGGCGACTGCGTTTTGCTGCTCAATTCCAAGGATAAAGCGCGGATGCCCCGCGGATTTATGAGCCTTGCCGCCAGCTCGGTCGGCGCGCGGGGAACCATTCGCCTCAGCGACGACGCGGACGACCGCATCATCGGAGGATGTATTCTGCAATACGGCGATATCGAGATCAATCTCGGGTTTGATCGTATCATTGCGGCGGAAAAGGAAGCGCTCACCGACAAGGTGAACGCTGTGCTGTTCGGCTGATTTTTAAAATATGCGGAAAGGAGGCGGTTTTTTGAAGGATATTGATTATGCAACTGCGGTGGCGCGCGTCCGCGTCAATGAAACGCGGCTGCTGAACGAATCGGATATTGAGCGGCTGATCACGGCAAAAACACTGGATGAAGCGGTCGCTTTGCTGAATGAAAAGGGATATTCCTCGGCGGGCGAGCCGATCGAGCGGTTGTTTGACGGGCAGGCGGAAAAAGCCTGGGCGCTGGTGCGCGAAATAGCGCCCGATTTTTCGGAATTTCACTTTTTGCTGGTCAAAAACGACTTTCACAATCTCAAGGCAATCCTGAAATGCACCATGACAGGCTCCGACCCCGAGGGGCTGCTGATCTATCCCGTGATCACCCCGATCGAGGTGATGAAGACCGCCGTTGAGGAACAGCGCTGGTCGTTGCTCCCGAGCTATATGAGCGCCACTGCCGAAGCTGCCTATGCATTTTTTATCAATTCGGGCGACGGAAGACTGTCGGATATTTGCATCGACAAGGGCGCGCTGTCTGCCGCGGTGCTGTTATCGAAGAACAATAAGAATGAATTTATCCGTTACTTGGGCGATCTGATCGCCGTTACCTATAATCTGCGCATTGCGGTGCGGTGCGCGAAGCTTGGGCTGTCTAAAGAAGCGACCGACGCCGCGCTCTGCCGCGACAGCTCGCTCGACTGCGGTGCGCTC
>JBJEQI010000265.1:0-1534 GCA_051881675.1 Acutalibacteraceae bacterium | reverse complement strand
AGGGAGATATTCCCGATAAAAGCTTTGCTGATTCGGATTCGGATCGGCAGTGCCCAAGCTCGCGGCATAGGAGATCTTTCGGCAGGCGGCAAAATCGAGAAAATACGCGGCGTCATCCCCCGTCTGCTCGGGGTTAAATACCTGATCGCTCCCCGTAATGACCGCGTCAAAGCGGCGGGATAAATCACGCAGCCCGCTCTTTTCGATCGGTTCGGTCATATTCAGATACTCCCGCCGAAAATCGCCGAAAATCTTTTTCCTTCGCATTCTATCGGGCATATGCAAAACGGCGGAAACCAGTCCTTTGGCACCGCCGGAGGGGTTAAAAACAACATAATTCTTCCGAAACGCGTCGCATTCATAATCCACGATCTCATTTTCGAATCCGAGCGCCGTCAGCGCCTTATTCAGCGCATAGCTTTGAAGCACCGCGCCGTAATTCCAGGCACGGTGAAAGGTTAAAGTCGCTGTTTTCATAAATCATCCTCCGTTTTCGGGCAAATACCGCTAGCACAGCAAGGGCGCCCTTGCTATTCATGCACGCCGAATAATCGGCGCTTTATTGCCAGTATGCGGCGGTAGTTATTCACACCGATGAGCTTTTTGAGCTTCATCTTAAACCCGCCTTTGTTCGTCACCCAGCTGCCCATATAATGATGCACCGAAATCGTATTCTCGGTGATGTTATACTCCCGCACATCGGTATCAAATCCGCAAAAATACTCATAAGGATAAGCCGTTACCCCGCCGGCGTTCTGAATCTCGCCGTTCAGCTGAAATCCGTGTTTTTTCAGCAGATCGGTCACACGGTAAACCACAGTGTATTTGCAGTCCTCCGAAAACTCCGAACGGTTATAGTCGTCAACCACCTCCGCTAAAAACGGATGCCCCTTTTCGGCTGCCATAACCAGCCCCGTTGCCACCATTCCGCTGGATTCCATTCCCGTAAAGGCGCTGTCAGCCAAGATATGCGCGGGGATCGGTTTTCTCAACTCCACATCGGTATCGAAATAAATGCCGCCGTATTGATACAGAATGTCAAACCGCGCATAATCCGAAACAAACGCCCATTTTTTCGCGGCATATGCCTGTTCGGTATACGCGCTTTTATGAATATCGTAGTTGGATTCGTTCCACTCAATAATTTCATAATCGGGCATAAACTTCTTCCACGACTCGATGCATTTCAAAACAAGTTCGGGCTTCTCTGCCCCGCCGAACCAAAAATAATGAATCGTATGCGGTATTTTCGACTGTTCCGCCATCCTATACACCCCGTTATCCGAATTTCATTCAGCCTTAATCGGCAAGATCTCTTTTTCACGCTTTTGAATAAAAATGCTCGCAGGCGGCACATCGCCTTTAACAACGCTGCCTGCCGCGATCACCGCATCATCTCCGATGACGGTCCCTTTGAGGATGATGCTTCCTGCACCGATCCACACATTCCTGCCGATACTCACGGGAGCGCTCACGATGCCGCCGCGGTCAGCACTTCTGAAATCATGGTCATGATCAACAATGACCACATGAT
>JBJEQI010000264.1:0-1535 GCA_051881675.1 Acutalibacteraceae bacterium | reverse complement strand
ATACTCCCCCGCCGTTTTGCTTTTATAAACAATATTCGCGGCATAGTAATCGTTTTGATCGGAAATGCCGTAGGTGATGACCCTCGGCGAAATGCCGCGCACCGCGTCGAGCGAATTTTCATCGTCGCCGTTGACAATGCACAGCCGCGCGGAATCGGCAAACTGATGAAACGACGCCTTTAAGCGCTCGAGCGTTTTGAAATACTCCATATGATCTTCGTCGACATTCAAAAGAACGCAGGTATCGGGCGACAGCTTGAGAAACGTATCGACATATTCGCAGCTCTCGCAGACCATAATGTCACTGCCGCCCGCAATGCCGTTGGAATTGATCAGCGGCAGCCTTCCGCCGATCACCGCCGACGGGTCGAATCCCGCCTTGATCAGCACATGAGCGATCATCGAAGAAACGGTGGTTTTTCCGTGTGTGCCGCACACGCCGATCACATTATCATAATCGCGGGTGAGCGCGCCCAGCGCAAAGCTGCGCTCCATAGTCGGTATGCCTTTCTCGGCGGCGGCGCAAAGCTCGGGATTGTCTTTCATGATCGCCGCCGAATAGATAACCAGCTCGGCGCCGTCGACATTTTCAGCAAAATGCCCCATCGTCACGGGTATACCCAGCGCGCGCACGCGGGCAAGGGTGTCGGTTTCGTTATTATCCGACCCCGTGATCTCATAGCCCTTTGAGTGCAGTATCACGGCGATCGGATACATCCCCGAGCCGCCGATTCCTATCATATGAACGCGCCGCACGCGCGCAAGCAGTCTATCGGACTCCAGTTTTTTCTTCAAAGCGAAAACCTCCGAAAAAAGTATTGCAATTCATTACATTATGTATTTTAACATAAATATCAAAAAAAATAAACTATATTTTCATTTTTTCTTTCAAAGACGTGTAAATTATGCTATAATGATCTCAATAATAATCTCAAAATACTTCTTAACACACTACCTATGATATGTCAAACGGTTTTCGGGGGTGATACCACGGACTTCAAAATACCCGATTATGTGCGTTTTTGCCTTAAAAAGCTGGAGGGCGCGGGCTTTTGTGCCTATTTGGTCGGCGGATGCGTGCGCGATATGCTGATGGGACGCGAGCCGCACGACTACGACATCGCCTGTTCGGCGCCGCCCGAGCAAATTCAGCCGCTTTTTGAAAAAACGGTCGCCACGGGATTGCGGCACGGCACCGTTACCGTGGTGCTCGACGGCGGGGCGATCGAGGTGACCCAAATGCGGGTGGACGGCGCTTATACCGACCACCGCCGCCCCGACTGCGTTACTCCCGCAAACAATATCGAAGAAGACCTGCGGCGGCGGGATTTCACCGTCAACGCGATCGCGGCGGACGCGCAGGGCAAGCTTACGGATATCTGCGGCGGCGCTGAGGACATCTGTCGGCGGGTGATTCGCGCGGTAGGCGACGCAAGGCTACGTTTTTCGGAGGACGCGTTGCGAATCCTGCGCGCATTTCGCTTTTGTTCACAGCTGGAATTTGACATCGACCGAGAAACGCTCGAGGCGACAAT
>JBJEQI010000263.1:0-1556 GCA_051881675.1 Acutalibacteraceae bacterium | reverse complement strand
AATATCGGACTGCTCGCGCGCGTATCCTACGGACGCGCCGAACGGAACGGCGGCGGTGCCGTTATATTCATCGAAGCGGCGCATGGAGATCAGCCGCTCTTCGGTATTCCACTCGCGGAGATAAAACGCGCCGTTGGAAAGCACTGAGTCGTCGTCCAGACCGTATTTGCCGTTGGTCGACTCAAAAAATGCGCGCGGACAGGGCAGGGATACGGGAGCGGACAGCGTTTGCAAAAAATTGCGGTCGGGGCGCTCCAGCGTAATGACCAGCGTGGCTGCATCGACTGCCTGAATCCCGAGCCGCGAGGCGGGCGCTTTCCCGCTGTGAACGGCGGCGGCATTTTTCACCGACAAAAGCAGCGAGGCAAACGGCGCCCGTGTGTCGGGCAGCAGCGCGCGGGTCAGACCGAACGCAAAATCGTCGGCGGTGACGGGCGTTTTGCCGTCGGACCACAGCATATTTTTGCGCAGGGTGAAGGTATACACGCACCCGTTTTCCGACACATCGATGTTTTCCGCGGCGGCGGGAACGGTTTTTCCGTTTTCATCCAAGGCGGTCAGCCCCTCGAAGCAGTTGGAAACGACGGTGAATTCCGCGTCGCTTTGCGCGAGCTGAGGGTCAAGCGACAAAACGTCGCCGGAGGTCCGCAGAGAAACGGACTTTTTGGAAAAATTCGGACCCCCGCAGGAGCAAAGCAAGCTTCCCGCCAGAATCGACAGTATAAGACAAAAGGACAGACCGATTATTCTTGATTTTTTGGTCATTATGCAAACTCTCTTTCTCAAAACCGTGAAAAAACATACAGAGTTTCATAATTTTATACATTATATCACGATTTCATGCTTTTTGCAACATAATTTAATTTGTTTTTTTCGTTTAATTCAGGGTGTTCCCAAACTGTTTTTTGCAGTTTTTTCAGCGTTTTTCCGATGTCCGCGCCCCGAATTCCGAGGGCGAGCAGGTCATCGCCGCCGATCGCCAGCTGACGGATAAAAACAGGCTCGTTTTCGCACTGCGAAAGGGCGAGCAGCACCTGCTCAAAATCCTGATCGGTCAAGCCGCTTTTCAGCGCGATCAGATCGCGCAGCAGCGCAAATCCGAAACGGTCTGCCAGCGATTTCAGCCGCGGTTTGTCGATCGTCGGATCAAATTCGGCGTACAGCTCGCAGAGCGATACGACCGAGCGAGAGAGCGCCGCACTGCATTTCAGCGCCGCCGTCACCCTTTTGGGGTCGGCGCCGCACAGCAAAATCAGCGCTGCCAGGCGAAGCGGCGGTCGGTTTTCGACCTTGCCGAGTAGATGGGCGGACTGTATATGAAAAAGCTCCGCTTTTTTGAGCGCGCCGCAGTCGATCAACGTCTGCACGACCCACGGGCGCGCCCCGCACAGCAGCCGCTCTAATTCGGAATAGATGCGCTCGGCGCTGACATTTTCGATCAGATCGGCGGACTGTATTGCCGCTTCGAGCGTTTCTCGGTCGATGTCAAATTCCAGCTGTGAACAAAACCGCAACGCGCGCAGTATCCGCAGCGCGCCCTCCGAACACCGGAGACT
>JBJEQI010000262.1:0-1569 GCA_051881675.1 Acutalibacteraceae bacterium | reverse complement strand
CATCAGCTGCATGACAAATTCTCTGCCGATGCCGCTGCTGGCGCCTGTTATGATAGCTGTGTTCATTCGGGTTTTCGCTCCTTTTATACAATCGGTAGTTGTGAGGATGAATCTCCGCAATCGGCGATTTTTGCAATCGGCGATTTTTGCAATCAGTGATTTTCACAATCGGTGATAAACAAAAAATCCGCCATGACGGGCATGACGGATTGAATTGTTTGAAAATGAGCCGACGCAAGGGGATTCCCCTTGCCGTATGCTCGGGTCAGGCGGCGAATTTACGCCTTGTCGATTGATCCGAACAGCTCCATCTTCTCTTTAACGGTGGCTTTGATAGCCTCAAAGCCGGGAGCGAGCAGCTTTCTCGGGTCAAATCCCTTGCCCTCAAGATCTTTGCCCGCCTCGATATATTCACGGGTAGCCGCAGCAAAGCTGAGCTGGCACTCGGTGTTGACGTTGATCTTGGAAACGCCGAGCGAGATCGCCTTTTTGATCATGTCGGAGGGGATACCCGTGCCGCCGTGGAGAACGAGAGGCATAGTTCCCGTCAGCTCCTGAATAGCCGCGAGAACGTCGAAATTCAGACCCGCCCAGTTTGCGGGATATTTGCCGTGAATGTTGCCGATACCTGCCGCGAGCATGGTAACGCCGAGATCGGCGATCATCTTGCACTCAGCGGGATCCGCGACCTCGCCGCCGCCGACAACGCCGTCTTCCTCGCCGCCGATCGCGCCGACTTCCGCCTCAACGGAAATGCCCTTGGCCTGTGCCGCCGCGATGATCTCTTTGGTCTTTTCGATGTTTTCCTCAATGCCGTAGTGCGAACCGTCGAACATGACAGAGGAGAAGCCCGCCTCCATAGCGGCATAAGCGCCGTCGTAGGAGCCGTGATCGAGATGAAGCGCAACGGGAACGGTGATGCCGAGCGACTCGATCATTGCCTTGGTCATGTCGGCAACGGTCTTGAAACCGCACATATATTTGCCTGCGCCCTCGGAAACACCGAGGATAACGGGAGAATGATTCTCCTCGGCGGTGAGCAGGATAGCCTTGGTCCATTCAAGGTTGTTGATGTTGAACTGACCGACGGCGTAGTGACCCGCCTTTGCCTTGTTGAGCATATCTTTTGCTGAAACTAACATAATGAACGTCCTCCAAATATATAATTCATTAATTCTATTATAGGATAAATGCGGGCAAAAATCAAACCATATTTTCACATACGACAGAAATTTTGCGGCGCAAATCCGCTTAAAAACTATGAAATCTGTCAAAAAACAGGCGGATTTGCCGCCGTGGGGATGATTTTGCCCCCCGCAGTGCAAAGCCGCGCGCGGCGGCGAGGCTATTTGCCCTGCTCGTCTTCGATTTCAAATACGGCGTAGCCGTCTTCGCCGGACGCGTAGTATTCTTCGCCGTTTTCGTCAGAAAAGTCGCTGTCAGATGCATCATTTTCGGCAGAATCGCCGCCGGCTGCATCGCCGCCATCGAACCGCTGGGCGCTGTTTTTGACGGGATTGATCGAAAGGTCGGGCTCATCGGCACTGCCGCGCGGGTATTCGGAAAGAA
>JBJEQI010000261.1:0-1576 GCA_051881675.1 Acutalibacteraceae bacterium | reverse complement strand
GACGTTACGCTGCGCAAGCTCGGAATCGAAACAACTTTTGTCAGCCCCGACATTACGGAGGAGGAGCTGTCGGCGCTGGTTCGACCCAATACCAAGCTGATTTTCGGCGAAACGCTGACCAATCCTTCGCTGGATGTTCTCGATATTGAGAAGTTTGCCCGCGCGGCTCACAAACACGGTCTGCCGCTGATTGTGGACAACACTTTCCCGACCCCCGTGCTTTGCCGTCCGTTTGAGTTCGGCGCGGATATTGTTATCCATTCCACCAGTAAGTTTATGGACGGCCACGGCGTTGTTGTCGGCGGCGTCATTGTGGATTCGGGCAAATTTGACTGGGCGGCTTCGGGCAGATTCGACTGCCTGACCACGCCGGATGAATCCTATCACGGTCTGATCTATACCGAAAGCTTCGGCAATCAGGCGTATATCGTGAAGGCGCGCACTCAGCTCATGCGCGATCTCGGTGCTCAGATGAGCCCGAATTCGGCATTTTTGCTGCATATGAACCTCGAAACGCTGGCGCTGCGCATGGAGCGTCATTCGGCGAACGCGCTCGCCGTTGCCAAGTTCCTGCAATCGCATGACAAGATCGCGTGGGTCAACTATCCCGGGCTTGAGGATAATAAGTATTACGATCTCGCGCAGAAATATATGCCCGGCGGCTGCTCCGCCGTCATCGCCTACGGCGTCAAAGGCGGCAAAGCGGCGGCTAAAAAGTTCATGGAGAGCCTGAAAATGGCGGCTATCGAGATCCATGTGGCAGACAGCCGCACCTGCTGCCTGCACCCCGCGACTACCACGCACCGTCAGCTGTCCGACAGCCAGCTTGCCGAATGCGGCGTGTCGCCCGATCTGATTCGTATGTCGGTCGGTCTGGAGTATGTCGACGATATTATCGCGGATATTGCGCAGGCGCTCGATAACGTGTAAGAGGACGATTGCAAAGGTTAATATTGCATCAGAAAGTATGTATAAGCGGCGGTGTAACTCGGTAAAACGGGTTACACCGTTTATCTTTTTCGGCGCATTGAGAAGTGCGCTTTTGTCATTGCATAAAAAATCCCTCCGTTTCGGATACATGGTATCCAAGCGGAGGGATTGCGATTATGAGAGGAATATTTATCGGTTACTGGCTGTCCTTTGATGAATTGTATAAGCTTCCGAAAGCTCAAGATATTGCCATGCAGCAAACGGACATACCCGCATTATCTATTTTCCCGATAAATAACAGTATTCCGCCTGCAAAAGTCAGTGTCGTAAAAATTATTTGTAAGGATAAATAAATTTTTAATTTCATACTTGACTTTTTTCATATTCTGATCACTCTGCTACATCCCCATTTATCGCTCAAGTGTTATTGTATAAGAAATACCCATATCTGTAACCAATCTGTTTAATTTTGTTTCTTCGCCGGTTTTTATAATAAATTTGTCCTCCGATGAAAGCAAGTTCACTATTGTTTGGCTCATTTCTTCGCTGGTCCTGATAGTAATGAAGTCTTTATTGACTTTTATTATTTTAAAAGTTATTTCATCACCCAATCCGCCATTTACTTTAATTTCATCGTTTAACTTAA
>JBJEQI010000260.1:0-1581 GCA_051881675.1 Acutalibacteraceae bacterium | reverse complement strand
CTGACGGTCGACGGCGAAACCGCTTTTGAAAGGGAAGTCTGCGGACCTGTTCACCTTTCTTTAGAAGGCGGCAGGCATACCGTCTGCGTAAAAATGCATCACAAAGCGCGGTTGTATTTTAAGGGCATTTGCCTAAACAACGGCGGGCGCATCTTCAAAACGCCCGACAAGCCGTATGTGCAGTTCATCGGCGATTCCATCACCGACTGTATCGACAGCTTTTCCTTCCGCGCGCCCGATCTGCTCGGGATCGACAGCTCGGTTGTTTCCTATTGCGGAATGGCGCTTGTCGAGGGCTGGGGCTGGTATGTGCTGGACGACAAAGCCCCCGATCACCGTCACGGCATGGAAAATATGTATAAAAAATGCGAATTTGTCAATGAAACCACCGATTTCACCGACTATGCGTTCAAATTCTGCCGTGAGCCGCAGAATATCGTGATCTATCTCGGAACCAACGACTATATTACCGACGAAGAGCACGAGAAAAGCGGTCATCTTGAAATCTTTGCCGAGCATTACGCCGCGTTCGTCGACTATCTGCTCGAAAAATTCCCCCATGCGCAGATACATATTCTTCAGGACTTTCATAAGAATTTCCGCCGCCGCGCCGCGATCAAAAGCGCCTATGAGATCATGCGCAGCCGCCATGATAACATTCACTTCATCGAGTTTGACCGCGAAGCCATCGAGCTTTCGGAGGACGGCGTCCACCCCGCGTATAACGGGTATATCACGCTCGGCGACCGAATGGCGGAATACCTCAAAGCGTTTATCTGAGCCATCGCCGTTGTAAACGCATCCCGATCTACGGAAAATCATACAGCAAAAAGAGACACTCATGAAATTAAGCTACGGAGAAGAAAAGGTAATCGTCCAGGGTATGCGCCCCGAGGAGCGCTGGTGGGGTCCTTACCAGTTCCCGATGACCTATAACCTCGGCGACCGACTGGTTGTGTCGGTTCACGTTGAGGAGGACGATATTTACAATCAGGGCGTATCCGCGCGCTGGTTTGAGAGCCGCGACGAGGGCGAAACATGGCAGGAGATCGACGAATCTGTTGCCGCGGAATGCGGTTTGCTGCTCAAAAACGGCGATCGTCTCTATATCCCGCCCGAATCGGGCATTCGGCTTGAGGGCTATGAGTTCGAGCATCCGCATTATTTAACACCGGATTATGATTTCAATAAAAAATCGGAAGCGGGTAAATTCCCGATTCCCGACGGATTTATGTTCTTCTTCGGCGGAACGATGATCCGCGCCTACCGCGCCGAGCGCCTGCCCGCGCCCTTTGACAAAAAAGAATGGTCGGTTGAGCGCATTCCCGCAGGGTCGAGCGAGGTCGTTCACGAAAAAGCACAGCTCGACTGGCCGTATCTGACCCGTACGGTCATGTTTGACCGCGCCGACAGCAAAACGGGCACACTGAAAAGCATCTTCCCCCGCGGCAACCTGAAATACGGGCCCGACGGCGCGATCTGGGTCAGCGGCTTCTCGGGAGAGGGGCACTTGAACCCTGAGAACGGGCAATACTGCCCCTATTACAGCGCCGAAATATTCCGATCGGAGGACAACGGCCG
>JBJEQI010000259.1:0-6639 GCA_051881675.1 Acutalibacteraceae bacterium | reverse complement strand
GGGGCGATTATTTTAATGTAGTGGGGCTGCCTGTAGCGCGCCTGGCACGCGAGGTAAACGACTTTATCAGAAAACAAAGTTGACCAGCAGCATATATGCCGCCGTTCCTCCCGCGATGGAGAGGAGCATATTGCGCTTATACAGATGCAGCGCGGCGACCACGGCGATCGCGAGCAGCTCGGGGATCGCATGGTTGCCCGACAGCACGCTCACATCTCGCAGGCAATAGACAACCAGCATTCCGAAAACGGCGGCGGGCAGCACTTTTCCCAGATACTGCACGAATTTCGGAACGGGGCGGCCCGACGGGAACACCGCAAAGGGTAAAAAGCGGGTGAATACGGTGCCCAGCACCACGGCGCCGATCATGATGATCTGTTCGGTGATGCTCATGCGCGCTCACCTCCGCCGATAAAGCTTTTTTCCACAGGGCGTCTCACCAGCGCCAAAACGGCGAGGATCAGCGCCATTGAGGGCAGTAAAAAGCTGTTTTTGCCGAAAATAAGTAGGCAGACAAAGGTCGCCGCGAGCCCCGTGAGGGCGGGCAGGGGGCTGCTGTCTTCCCGCAGGCGGTCGATAAACATGACCACGAACATCGCCGTCAGCACAAAGTCGAGCCCTTTCAGCTCAAACGGGATCAGCGTGCCGAAAACGCCGCCGAGCCTGCGAAGATGACGGCGCTCATGATCATCGGGTATACAAAGCTGAATCCCTTGACGCTCATATACATGCCGTAGGTGATTCCCAAAAACAAAAATCCCGCCAGTATCGGGAGGGTGTTCAAAAAGGCGCAGATCAGCGCTTTTTTTATTTTGCCGTTGGGTTTATTCATGGTTCTCGGCTCCGTTTATGATGATGTTTATGCGAATTTTTAGAATATATCGGATATTATACCGCTTTTTCCGTCAGATTTCAACAAGAAGCTTTTTATGGAGGAATCTGCGCCGGCGCGGCGGAATTTGAGCGGGCTCGGCGAAATCTCGTCGAAATAAAAACAGCCGCAATGCGGCTGTTTTTATGTTGATCAAGCCTATTCGGCGTTTTCGGTTACAGCTCGGCGATTGCCTCGACCTCGACCAGCACATCTTTCGGCAGTTGCTTTACAGCAACGCAGGAGCGCGCGGGCTTTGAGGTGAAATACTCGCCGTAAACGGCGTTAAACTCGGCAAAATCCTCCATATTTTTGAGGAAGCAGACGGTTTTGACCGTTTTTTCGATCGAGCTTCCCGCGGCGGCGAGCACCTCGGTCAGGTTTTGGCAGACCTGCTTGGTCTGACCCTTGATGTCGGTCGCTTCGACATTGCCCGTGGCGGGGTTGATCGCGATCTGACCCGATGTGAAGACAAGCCCTCCCGTTTTGACAGCCTGTGAATACGGCCCGATCGCGTCGGGCGCGGATTTGGTGTAGACGATTTCGCTCATGGATAACAGTTCCTTTCAATTGATGATTGCAGCCGTACATGCGGCGGCGAAAAATTATACGATTTTGAAGCCCTCGGCTTTCAGCGCCTTAATGATCTCGTGAACGTGCGCTTCGTTACGCGTTTCCATCTGAATACGCAGATAACAGCCGTTGATGTCCGCGGTGTCGTTGGTTCGCTCGTGAAGCACCGAGGTGACGTTTCCGCCGAGGTCGGCGATGATGCGCGAAACATCCTTCAGCTGGCCGGGCTTATCCATCAGCTCGATGCAGAGGGTGACCTGACGGCCCGACTTTTGCAGACCGCGGGTGATCACGCGCGAAAGGCTGGTCACGTCGATATTACCGCCCGAAACCACGCAGACGACCTTTTTGCCCTTCACGGGCAGCTTGTCGAACATGACCGCCGCGACCGAAACGGCGCCCGCGCCCTCCGCGGTCATTTTGTGCTGCTCGATCAGCGCGAGAATCGCGGAGCAGATCTCATCCTCGGTGACGGTAACGATCTCATCGACAAACTCATTGATCAGCTTGAAGGTGTTTTCACCCGGCTCTTTGACCGCGATACCGTCGGCAATCGTCGAAACCTTGCTCAACCGCTCGATCTTGCCGTGCTTGATCGAATTGACCATGCTCGGCGCGCCTGCCGCCTGAACGCCGTAGACCTTGACATTCGGCTTCAGCTTTTTCACCGCATAGGCAACGCCCGAGATCAGTCCGCCGCCGCCGATCGGCACAACGACCGCGTCGACGTCGTCGAGATCATCGAGGATTTCCAGACCGATCGTGCCCTGACCCGCGATGACGTTCTCATCGTCAAACGGGTGCACAAAGGTGTAGCCGTGCTCGTCGCGCAGCTGAATCGCGCGGTTATAAGCGTCGTCGTATACGCCCTTGACCAGCTCGATGTTGGCGCCGTATTTCTTAGTTGCCTCCACCTTGGAGATGGGGGCGCCGTCGGGCAGGCAGATCAGCGACTGTATGCCGTATTTCGACGCGGCGAGCGCCACTCCCTGCGCATGGTTGCCCGCCGAGCAGGCGATAACGCCGTGCGATTTCTGCTCGTCGGTGAGCTGGGAGATCATATATCCCGAGCCGCGCAGCTTGAACGAGCCGGTGAGCTGGAGGTTCTCGGGCTTGAGATAAACCTCGCAGTCGGGGCAGATTTCGGGCGCGCGGACAAGATGCGTTTCCCGGACGACGTCCTTGAGCACGAAGGCGGCGTGATAGATTTTTTCGAGTGTAAGCATGTGATCAGTTCCTTTCGGGTGCGGGTGATAGGGCGCGATAAGCGGCAGGCAGTGCGCCGAGCCGCGCGGCTGCGCGATGCTTTCAGTGTCGTGAGTACGGGCGCCGCGGACGCGGCAAACAAAAAAGCCCCGCGCTCAAACAATGAGGCGAAGCAAAACTCCGTGGTACCACTCATATTGCCGCTTTAACGGCCGCTCTGGCGGGCATATATGCCCTGCGCCCGACCGACTGCCCTCCGCACCGCGCGGAGATATTCGGATAGGCGTGCCCTTGGATAACGTTGGGGCAAAACGGAACGCTCTACATTTCATACGCAAAAGCAGATTCAAGCGCTCTGCTCGGGGGTGATACGCAATGGTTGATCTCGCCGCGGTCTTTCACCGACCGACCGCTCTCTGCGGGCGAAAATGCGGTTATTGCCTGTCCCCGTCACGGCATTTATCAAATGTTAAATTAATTATATGCACATTTTTACCGTTTGTCAATATGCATTTTCATAGTTTTTTTATCGCAAAAAGCGCCGATTTTACTGCAAAGTTTACATAAATCGGTTTGTTTGCGGCAATTTTCCCGAAAAGCTTTATGAACCGACACTGCTCATGCGACAAATTATCCCGCGCCGACTGCATATAATTTAGGTTACAAGCTTAAAGTTCGGTTTGGTCGGCGTATCGGCGGTAGGCGAGCGGGCGGATACGGTGAATGAGCCGCATTTTTTTGAAAAGGACGGTCACACATGAGAGATGTTGTTTACCCTGCGGTGCGTCAGCGGCGGGATCGCAGTCTAAGACGCACGATCATTATGCACATATCGTCGGCGACGCTGGGATTTTTGCTCATGCGCGCCCCGGTGTTTTCCGGCTTTTTGCCGTTCGGCACGGCTTTTTGCGCGGGCGTTTCCCGCGATTATACGCCGAGCGCCCTGCTCGGCGTGATTCTCGGAAGCTTTTTCTCGGCAAATTCCGTTCCCGCGATGATCTACATAGGTGCGGCGGTGGTTGCGGTCGCGCTGAAATGGGCGCTGATGCTGCCGCTCGAAAACGAACAGCTGATTTCGATGATCAGCGCGGCGGTGGGAACGGTATTCAGCGGAATCTGCGCCCTGCTCGGCTATGAATTTACCGTCGACAGCGTTATCCGAACGGCGGGGGAGGCTCTCCTCGCTACGGGGACGGCGTATTTTCTCAGTATTGCGATACCGCTGCTCGGCGCGTCGCGGCGCGCGGCAAAGCTGACGCCGACCGAGCTGTGCGCGGCGCTTGTCGGCATCGCAACGGCGCTGGTAGCCCTGTCGCCCTGCGTGTTTTTCGGGCTGTCGGCATCGCGGATATTCGCCTTTACGCTGATTCTCTTTGCCGCGCGTTACGGCAGGGAGACCGCAGGCGCCGTGTGCGGCATTGTGTTCGGCTTCACCATGAGCATTGCCTACGGGGATACGATGTATGTGGTGGGGGCATATGCGCTCGGCGGGCTGCTCGGCGGCGTGTTTTCCCGCATGGGCGGAGCGCTGTCGGCAGTCTGCGCCCTGCTTGGGGTCGGTATCATGTCGATCGGCTGTATCGGCAGTGCGAATACCGCGGCGGTGATGACGGAATCGCTGATCGCGCTGGCGCTGTATGCGCTCGGACCGAAAAAGCTGCACGCGTTTATGGCGGAATTTTTCGCGCCCGCGCCCCAGCTTAACCGTGTGGACGGACTGCGGCACAACATCGTCATGCGGATGCGGTTTGCCTCCGACGCGCTGACCGACGTTTCCAACACCGTCGACGAGGTTGCCGAGCGCCTTTCCAAGCTGAATATGCCGACGATTTATGATGTGTTTATTCAAACGGAGAAGGCGGCGTGCGCAAGCTGCGGGCTGCGAATCCATTGCTATGAAACGCTGAAAGCGAAAACCTACGAGTCGTTTCTGGAGATGACGCGCACCATGCGCAAAAACGGCGGACTGTCGCCGGAGGATTATCCCGAAAAGTGGGTCAGTCGCTGTCTTTCGCCCGATCGGGTCGCCGAGGAGCTGACAAAGCAGTTTTTGATCTATGAAAGCCGCACCGCCGCCGAAATGCGCATATCGCAGATACGCTCGGCGGTTTCGGACCAGATGTCGGGGCTGTCGGATATGCTTTACGATCTGTCCGAGGAGATGAATGTTTCGGAGCGGTATGATACCGTCACGGCGGGGTATATTGACAACGCTCTGCGCAAGGAGGGCATCCTGCCGAGCGACGTATGCTGTAAGCTGAACGCCTCGGGGCGCATGAGCGTGGAGATCTGCGTGCCGCAGAGCAGTGCGCTGTCGATCAGCAAGCTCGGACTGCTGAAAACCGCCAACCACGTTTGCGCGCGCAATTTTTCCGCGCCCGCGATCGTCAATGCGGGTTCCAAGCAGCTGATATCCATGGTGGAAAAGCCGATTTTCAGCGTGGATATCGGGGTGGCACAGCAGTGCTGTCGGGATGAGAAGCTCTGCGGCGACAGTTATGCATATTTTGCCGACGGGGGCGGCCGCGCCATTATGATACTCAGCGACGGAATGGGCAGCGGCGGCAGAGCGGCGGTCGATTCGACCATGGCGGCACGGCTGATGAGCCGACTGATCAAAGCGGGATTCGGATTTGAGTGTTCGCTGAAGCTGTTGAACTCGGCAATGATGTTCAAATCCCGCGACGATTCGCTGGCGACGGTGGATATTACCTCGGTTGATCTGTTTTCGGGGCAGTCGGATTTTTATAAGGCGGGCAGTCCCGATACGATCGTCATTAAAGGCAAAAAAACAGGCAGAGCAAGCTGCGAGAGCTGCCCTGCGGGAATCGTGCGCGATATTTCGTTTGATAAGACAACCGCCGTTTTAGACGACGGCGATGTGATCATCATGATGTCGGACGGGGTATGCGGCGCCGACGGCGACGCGGATGGTGCGGATGACGGCGAAGGCGGCGACTGGATTGAAAAAATTGTTCGCTCGTCGAAGAAGATGAGCGCGCAGAGCGTCGCCGAGCTGATCTGCGATTGTGCCGCCCGCCGCCGAAACGACGGCCATGAGGACGATATTACCGTTATGGTCGGCAGAATCAAAAAGGCGTCGGGATGATCGGGCGGGCGAAACACGGCGGTGAATCCCAGCGGCACAGCGCCGTATTCTTCGCCGCGGTTACCAATTCGCGGGAATCGGGCAGAGCGCGGGAAAACAGTTGCGCGCAAGCAGGAAGATCAGTATCGCCGCGCCTAAGATCGCCATGATTTTTCCGTTGTGCAGAAAGGTGCGCAGACGCTTGCCCAGCGCGTGCGCCGCCCACTCGAGATAGAGCAGCGCCGCCGCGATTGCCCCCGCGAGCGGCAGGATATTGCACCGCAGGCTGACGAGCCAATGCCCGTGCAGCGCCGCGGTGATACTGCGGGTCATACCGCACCCGGGGCAGAACAGCCCTGTGGCTTGGTGGAAAAGGCAGTCGGGAAGCTGTTTTCCGACTGCGATAAGCAGCGGCGCGAGGAGATAGAGCGCCAGCGCCGCCGCAAACGGCAGAGCGAGTATCAGGGCAAAATACAGCGCTTTATGCCGCAGTAAATAAGCGTCCGCGCGGCGGAGCAGCCCGCTTTTGCTCTTGGGAGGTATTCTCGCCGACATTTGTTCTCACCTCTGGGCACTCAATTACATACCGATTATACATACCGATTAAAAAATCCAAGCCGCCCCGAAATCAAGGGGCGGCTTTGGCAGTTATAACGCTCTTATTTGAACAGACGAATCATAGAGAAAAAGTCATTCAGCTCATCATCGGTGAACATGTCATCGTAATACTGATTATAGATGTTGGTGAAATTGCCCGCGTCGGTGACAGCGCCGATGATTGCAAAAACAGTCATGACCGATGCGATCGCGCCGAGAACGATGCCCGCGATAGCCAGACCGCGCCCTTTCTGACCCTTGGTTTTGGTCTGATTCAGACCGATAATGCCGAGAATCAGCGCGG
>JBJEQI010000258.1:0-1583 GCA_051881675.1 Acutalibacteraceae bacterium | reverse complement strand
CAACACCTTTGTGCGCGAGCCGTCGAAGCTCGAGATCGACAAATCCTATAAACGAAAGCACGAGCCCGAGTTGCTGATCAAGTATTATCTGGACGCGGTGGGCAGAGGTCAGCGCAGACTGCCGCCGCCCGTGTCTTCCTTCAGCGGAATCGTTCACAAAAAGATCGTCTCGGTCTCCTCCCGCATTATCCATGTACTGCGCGCGCTGAAAGGCGGAAAACGCCGCAAATTC
Organism: Acutalibacteraceae bacterium; assembly: GCA_051881675.1. Lineage (GTDB taxonomy): Bacteria > Bacillota > Clostridia > Oscillospirales > Acutalibacteraceae > CAKRRH01. Next base: position 1,351 of record JBJEQI010000258.1, on the reverse strand, counting down.
AGTGAATTGTTCGCCGATTCCGTCAACCGTTCCGAAATCGTCGCCACATTCCTCGCGGTGCTGGAGCTGGTGAAAACAAAGAGAATCACCACCTCGGGAGAGGCCGACAACATGACTGTTAAAATCGAAAGGTCGAAAGCTGATGAATGATTTAAATAACCGCCGTGAGCTTGCCGCGTTTGAGGCGGTGCTTTTCGCCGCAGGCGAGCCGCTGAGCGCGGATAAGATTGCCGAGGCGATGAATTGCACGCCCGAGAGGGTCTTTGCCCTATGTGATGAGCTGTGCGGCGAATATGAAGCCCGCGGCGCGGGTATCACCGTTCTCAGGCTGGAAAACAGGCTCCAGCTTTGCACCAAAAAGGAATATCATGAGTATGTCCGCGCCGTTTTGGAGCTGCGCCGAAACACCCCGCTGTCGCAGGCGGCGTTCGAGGTTTTGGCGGTCATCGCCTATAATCAGCCGGTCACCAAAAGCTTTGTCGAGCAGGTTCGCGGCGTCGACTGCTCTGGCGTTGTATCGAGCCTTTGCGAAAAGGGGCTGATCGAGGAAAAAGGCAGGCTGGATCTGCCCGGCCGCCCGCTTCTCTACGGAACGACCGACGCTTTCCTGCGCTGTTTTTCGATGTCCTCGCTCGCCGATCTTCCTCCCGTCCCGCACGATGATCAAAACGAAGACACCGCCGACGAAACGGCTGAAGCCAATAGTGAAACAGCCGAATCCGATAACATACCCGCCGAATCGGGCGACGTCCCCGCAGATATGACCGCGGCAGACCCGTCCGACGAAGAAAATCAGCCGGGGCAGATTAATTTTTGATCCATTTGTCAATAACACATCACAAGATGAGTAAATTTCCCGCCAAAAGGAGGAGCAGAGTTGAAATTCTCGATCATTCTCGGAGCAATCCTGCTCATTTTGGCTTTAATTTTGCTGATCTCCCCCGCCGTTCGCCTGCAATATGGCGACAAGGTCGCCGTGACCCTGCGCATCCTCTTTGTGAAAATCCCGCTGCTCAGCGACAAGCCGAAAAAGAAGAAAAAGGACAAGCCCCGCAAAAAAAGCGGCGAAGATGTCAAAAAAAAGGTGGAAAACGACGTCAAAAAGCAGGGCGCTTATGACACGTTTGTGAAATACAAGTCGGTCGTCACGCCTGTCTTTAGCGATCTCGGCGCATTTGTTCATCATCTTCGGATACATCCGCTGAAAATGCGCATTATCTTGGCAGGCTCTGACGCCGCCGACCTCGCTGTCGACTACGGCAGGCTCTGCTCGGTGTTTTACCCGACGCTCGCCGCGGTTTGCGCCAATACAAAGGTTGGCAAAAAGGATATTTACATCGCGGTGGATTAT
>JBJEQI010000257.1:0-1587 GCA_051881675.1 Acutalibacteraceae bacterium | reverse complement strand
AACGACCGATTCCTCGGGCAATGCCGAGCTTCGTTTTACCGCTCCGTCGGCGAAAAAATACACCTGCTGTTTTACTGCATTTGCGGGCTCTGCCGCCGCTGATTTTGCCATGTCGGTCTCCTGCACCGATAAGCCGCTGCTCAGCATTTCGGCAAAAAAAGAATTCTCGCAGGGCGAGAATTCGGTGATTCATATCCGCTCCAACATCACCGCCGTCATCGGTGCGGATGATAATACCGCCGCCGGCGAGCCCGCCGCACAGACAAGCACGACGGCCAAGGATTCCGCTCCAAACACCGAATCCCCCTCGGCTGCGGATGATTCTGCCAAGACTGCCGCCGCGCAATACTCGGTCAGCGCCGAGCTTTACCGCACCGCGGCGAATCCCGTTTTTGACCAAAGCCACCGCCTGCAAAGCAAAACCGTCAGCGCCGCCGCAAACGAAGACGCGGTCGTGGATTTCGGCAAGCTGCCCACAGGGGACTACACCTACCGCATTCGTTACAGCTATGGTGACAGAACGCAGACTGTCGACGGAACGTTCACCGTCGCCGCAGGCGCCGACACCGTTGTGCCGTCTATTGTCTCACTGCGGAATCAGGCGTTCACGCCGCCCGATTCGGCAAAAACCGTGACCGCTATGCTCTACGGCGAAGAGTATCAGCTGCTGTTCGAGCTGGCGCAAAGCGCCTATACCTCCGCGCCCAAAACGCTGGCAGCCGCTGCCGCTAAAGACGCGGCAGCTCGGCTGTTCGGCAAAGAGGGCGGCAACATCGCCGCCTATCTCAAAAGCGGAACTTCGCAGACCGAAGACGGGGAAGCGAACCCGCTGACCGTCGCTTTGGCGGCGGCAGTCTCGGCGGACAGCTTTGAAAAGACACGTGCAACCGCATATTTCACCGAGCTGCTCTCATCCGACGAGGCGCAGAACCAGTCCGCCGCTCTGCTCGGGCTCAGCGCGCTCGGCGGCCCCGTGCTTGACCGACTGCACGAGCTGCTCGACGAATACACGAAAGCGTCCGATAACCCGCCCGCCCTTGAAAAGCGGCTGACGCTTGCCCTGTCGCTCGCGTCCATCGGCGATTTTGACGGCGCGCGCAAGCTTTCCTGCAGCTTTTCCAAAGAAATTAACCTGAAAAAGCCGCAGGAAATCACGATCGGCTCGTGGGATAACGCCCAGTCGGTCGCGATGCTCTCGCTGCTTTGCAGCAAGCTCAGCGCGATATACTCGTCCGACGCGGACAGGCTGATGCGCTATATCCGCGAGCAGGCGGCGAATCACGCGCTGGCTCCCCTTTGCACCGCGCAGTATATTGCCTGCTTTATCAGCGCCGCGCGCGGCAGTATCTCCGTGAAATCCGTCATCGGCGGCAACCAGCAGGACATCTCGTTTGAAAAAAATGAGTTCCGCGTTATCAGTATCAACGCCGACGATATCAAATCCTGCGAATTTTCAAAAAGCCGCGCCTATATCTGCGCGCTGTATCCTGCGTCCTGACGGCGCGGACCATCTCTGCGGTTCACATAACTTGCCCGATCTTTGCAGGCTGAAATCCCTTTGGCGATACCAAAGGGATTTTTTGCGTT
>JBJEQI010000256.1:0-1606 GCA_051881675.1 Acutalibacteraceae bacterium | reverse complement strand
TTTCAGATCAATGAATCGGACATACAGCGAAATCTTATTCTGCTCGTTCAGCGACGCCCAAATTTCCTTTGCGAAGCTGTCAATATCGTTGCCGATCTCGACCCGCTCCGGCTCGCCCGTAAAGGTCGGGATCGGGTTGCCGTCGCAATTATAAGTATGGATAAAATGGCCCACGCCGCCGATCGGCGCATAGTCAAAGGTGAACCGATTGCAGGCAGAGCCTTGTTCGTCGGCGCTTTTGAGGATGCTCATGCTGTAAGTAAAATCGCCCTCGTCAAAGGTGAGCATCGCGCTGATACGCGGAGTGAAATTCGGCGCGTCCGGCTCAAACTCGCGGGTGGAAAGCGCCGCAGAGAAGGTCGCACCCTCGGACACCAAATCGTAAACCGTATCGGTCTGGTCGCCGTTGGTCACGATCAGGCGATTATCCAGCACGCGGATCGGCGAATAAATGATCAGCGAGGGGTCCTCCACCTTGGACTCGTCAAACGGGTAAATGGTAACACTTTCGCCCTCTTCGCGGAAAACGCGGTTGCGGCTGTTTTCGCTCCTGCCCATGATAAAATAGGCTATCGCGGCGTGCGTATTATCGGCGGTTTTTCCGACCACGATGCCTCTGCCGGGATAGGAATTGGCGCAAAGCAGCTTATCAAGGCTCGACTTTTCGTATACGTTCATAATCGTTCTCCTTTACGGTGAAAAATAAAAGGGCAGCCCGAATCACAGGCTGCCCAGACGGTCGGCATTTATCGGCTTTTTGTTCCACTGTGGTGGCCCACAATAATCCGTCAGTCACAAAAAGCTTTACTCATTTATTATATCCGCAAAACGGCGCCTTGTCAAGCATAGATTTCACACAGAAATTGCACCGCTGCGCCGGGAATCGTGTGCGTCGGCAAGTCACTTAACAACAATGCGGTCCTTGATCGCGGAAAACTTCCCCTCGCCGATTCCCGATACATTCATGATCTCCTCGATTGTGCGAAACGGGCCGTTTTGCTCGCGGTAGGCAATAATTCTTTTCGACAGCGTTTCGCCGATGCCCGAAAGCGACATGAGTTCTTCCGCCGAGGCGGTGTTGATATTGATGATGTCGCCGACAGGATCGGCGGTCGGCGGTGTTTTGGCATCGGCGGGATGAGTGTTTGCCGTAGCACTGCCACATCCCGCACCGTCGGCAGGTGAAGTGCGGGACGGGGTCGCCGCCTGCACAACATCGGCGGGCAGCGGGCTGCCCGTTTCGGTCGGCGCGGCGGATGAGATATTTTGGCCCGCCACCCCGATCGGGACGGCGGCGGAACGCTCGGCGACGCTGAACAGGATGATAACCCCGCTCAAAACAAGCGCCAGCGCGACCAAAACGATCTCAGATATACGAATTTTACACATTACAGGTCTCAACTTCCGGTTATTTCAACTTCCTTTATGCACAAGCAGACCGAATCAGTCCGACTTCAGCTGCACCTCATGCCGACTGCTGCCGACGCTCCAAATATTATTATATTTATCGGATTTGAGCGCAGCGTCGGCGACAAACTCGCCCTTAACAACGCCGCTTGCCGTGTAGCCGCTCATATCGCACTCAAGATAGAGATCGGCGCCGCTG
>JBJEQI010000255.1:0-1606 GCA_051881675.1 Acutalibacteraceae bacterium | reverse complement strand
CCGAGCTGTGCAAGGCGCTTGCCGAAGCAATGTTCGGCGATGAAAACGCGCTGGTGCGGTTTGATATGTCGGAGTATATGGAAAAGCACACCGTGTCCAGACTGGTCGGCTCTCCTCCCGGATATGTCGGCTATGACGAAGGGGGTCAGCTCACCGAGAAGATTCGCCGCAAGCCGTATTGCGTACTGCTTTTTGATGAGATAGAAAAGGCACATCCCGATGTGTTCAACATTCTTTTGCAAATACTGGACGACGGTATTCTGACCGATTCGCAGGGCAGAAAGGTTGATTTTAAGAATACGATCATTATCATGACCTCCAACATCGGCGCCCGCCGCATTGTCGATCGCAAGAGCCTCGGTTTCGGCGCGGCGGAGGACAGCGCGGGCGACGAGCAGGTGCGCGCGGATGTTATGGATGAGCTGAAAAAGGAATTCCGCCCTGAGTTTCTGAACCGTGTGGATGATATTATCGTCTTCCACAGGCTAAAAAGCGAGGATATTGAGCAGATCGCCGACAAAATGCTTCATACGCTGTCTAAGCGGATCGCGGATAAGAATATTACGCTGCGTTTTGATGAAAGCGCGGTGAAGCTGATCGCAAAAGAGGGGTTCGACGCGGTCTACGGCGCCCGCCCGCTGAAGAGGGCGATTCAGTCGAAGATTGAGGACGCTCTCAGCGAGGAAATTCTGGATTCCAGACTGAACAGCGGCGATACGGTCGAATGTACTGCAAAGGACGGCAAGTTTGTTTTCAATATCGTCTGACCGCAGTCGGCATAAATAAAAAGACGTCGGGGGAATGCACACGCCACATAAGGCAGTAATTTCAAAATACTAACTTATGGGCGTTGCAAAAGGGCAAAAAGCAAAGATGAATACCGAGAAGAACTGTAAAAGGTTTTTCTCGGTATTTTTCTGTTTATAGCGGTACATTCGACTATTAAACCGCCTTTGAGTACAATTATGTTAGAAAATCAAAGGAGGTAACAATATGGGCAAATTCATAGAAGAATTTTACTACGGCAACATTGATCCACAAGCACGAAGTATGAAGCAGAACCAGACGGTTCAAAAGGAAATGGCAGTACTCACCCAAACGGAAGAATTGCTTACAAACGCATTGAGCGATGAGCAAAAGAAATGGTTTTTGGATTTTGCCAATGCGTGGGGCGTGGTAAACGGCGAATCCAATCTCGACAGTTTTATGATGGGGTTTCGCTTGGGGGCAAATTTCACATACGATACCTTTGTTGCAACCGATACCCCGTTTCAAGATTTGCTGAAGGAGTGAATGATATGCGAGATAAGAAGTTTTACATAGCGCTTGATGATTTTGAACGGCGAGTAGTTGTGAACTGCTTGAATGAAATGCGAAACAACCTTATTGCTAACGGCAAGTACACCGATGTAGTGGATGAAGTATTGCTGAAAATCATTGGTGCAAAACGAAAGAAATTCAAGGTAATATACAAGGAGGCGTGATTATGGAAAAGGTTATTTATGATAAAAAGAACGGTCTTTGGTATGAATTGCAGTGTGACTATTTCATTCCCTGCTTGAAGTTGCCGGAGGAAGAACAACAGTCTATCGGTGTATGGGGACAG
>JBJEQI010000254.1:0-1612 GCA_051881675.1 Acutalibacteraceae bacterium | reverse complement strand
ACATATCAGCACGCGAACGCCGCGATCAAGGCGATGGACAAGGGGATTCACGTTATCTGTGAAAAGCCGATTTCGCTGGAGCGCGAGGATGTAAAACGGGTCTACGACGCGGCGAAGAGGAACCATGTTCGGTTCATGGTCGCGCAGGTCGTGCGCTTTTGGGATGAATATGAATATCTTAAAGGTCTGATCGACTCGGGCAAATACGGCAAGCTTCTCTCGGGAAGCATGCGGCGGCTCGGCTGTATTCCGCAGTGGAGCTGGGACGACTGGATGAGGGATGAAAAGCGCAGCGGTCTTGTGCCGTTTGACCTGCACATCCACGACTGCGATTTTATGGTATACGCTTTGGGAACGCCCAAGTCTTCGCACGTTCACCGCTCCAAGCGCCCCGATCAGGATTATCTTCAGGTAACGTATGATTACGGCGATTTCTTTATCACGGCGGAGTCGTCGTGGTATGCGGCGCCCTATCCGTTTACAGCCGATTTTCGATTCCAGTTTGAGAATGCGGTCGTCGCCTATGAGCACGATACGCTCACGGTTTATGAGGTCGGCGGAAAAGTTCTGACGCCGAATCATTCCGATGAGAAAAACGACACGGGAAGCATCAATCTCCCGAAAACCAATGCTTATGAAAACGAGATACGCTATTTCACCTCCTGCGTGCTCAGCGGCGACGAGCCGAACAAGGTGACGCCCGACTCGCTCGAGGCGGTTATTGACGTGTTAAAGTCGCTCTGATCGGCGTGTTCGGAGCCTTGATTGCGCGCCTTAAATGCGCCATAATCGTGTGAATATGTTTCGACAAAAGATGATCCCCCTCGGTGCTGTTTCGCGGCAAGCCGAGGGGGATGATCTTTTTCAAAAAACGCGCATAAAGCAATCGGTGAAAGAGCAGAGAGGTTATTGTCGCTCGCGGAGGAGCCGACAGACAAAATCTTCCAAGGAATTCGGCAAAATACCGCTGTTTATCAGCATTTTTGCCAGATTTTCGGCAGAAATGCGATCAGCGGGAATATCGGCGCAACGGCGCTCAATGAGGATGCCCGAATCGTTGAACTGACTGATCTGTATTTTGTGAAACTGCGCGGACGGAGTAATATAATAATGTATAAAATAGTCTTTTCCGTCACAAAGAGTCGTAACTTTACTAGGCATAATGCGCACCTCCTCTGCGTGATTTATAATCACCTTTTATTAGTATTATAAACAACTTCCGCGGATTTGTCAAGGGTTGCAAGGGATATTATCGCATTTTTTTGACAAAAATCGCCATTTTTTTCGCAAATCGCAATTTTGCGGTAATTTTGCTAAATGTATTCCATTATTTTATCAAAAATATTGGGTAAAAAGGCATAATAATGTTATTGACAAAATAAATCCGCGGTGATATAATGATGTTACACTTTATAAGTATATTAAATAAAGGAGTTATAAGCAATGAAAGCGTCAAAAAAGATTCTCAGCATTATCGTTGCTGTCGCTATGCTGGCGGTTATGGTAACGGCTGCAGTTTCATTCAGCTCGATTGCCGACGGAAAAGCCCCGCTCGTTTCCGATGCACAATATCCCGCTTATGAAGCCGGAAAATTCGCATTCACGCTCGGCG
>JBJEQI010000253.1:0-1613 GCA_051881675.1 Acutalibacteraceae bacterium | reverse complement strand
ATTGAACGCCTCCGCTTCGAGCGCCACGCTTCCGCCGACGGCGGCAGTGCCCGACGTGCGGCTCAAGGTGAGCACGGGAGTTACCTCGACTGCTTGAAGCGCGACGGTGGTCGGGCTATTTACCGTGCGGGTGTCGGGGTCATACTGCGTTTCGTTTTTATATGCGTTTCGAACGCCCGCGCCCTTTAAGCGGTATTTGCCGTCTTTGCTGTAGCGGCAGATTTCAACGCGGTCGCTGTAAATCGTGAACATCGTCGAGGTGAGCTCGCGCTCGGAGCCGCTGTTTACACCGCTGTAGTAGCCGGTGTAACCCGCGTTCATGTAAGTAAAGTTCAGCGTTTCGGTTTTGAAAACGGTCTTGCTCGACTGCGCGATATTGATCGCATCGCCCTTGCCCAGCCAAATGCAGGAGCCGCCGAGATAGTCGTCCCAACCGTTGGAATGGTCGTGGCCGAACAGGAAAATGATGTTCAGCCCTTTTTTGCCCGCGTCGTTCAGAATGTCAAACAGCAGGTTGGCATACTGCGCGTCGCCGTCGTTTTTCGTGCGCATACTGTAATGCAGCGGCAGATGAGAAACAACGAATATCGGTTGGGAATATCCCGAAATGATCTTTTTCTGAAGATAACTGTTCAGATTTTCGGCGGTTTTTTCGATGACCGATTTGTTGGAATTGAACCACATATAGTCCGATTCGTTGATTGCAAACACGCCGTAATTGTCGGTATCGTGCGCGCCGCTTGCCGAAAGCCCTGCGGTGGACGCGGGGTCATGGTTACCCTTGACAAACACCATATTGCTCTCGGGCATAAACGGCCAGTTGCTCCTTAGCACATCTTTTGCCGAGGCGATGCCCGAGGCGGTGCTGGAGGGCATAGAGATGTCGTAATCGCCCGCAAAGAGCGCACCGTTGACCGAGGTATGGCCGTCCTGCTTCATGGCGCCGATGATCGCGCCGAGCTGTTTGGCACTCGCGCTGACGGTATTGCCCTGATAGTCGGACGCCGCGAAGACCCGAGCAATCGGAGTTTCGCTTTGCGCGCTGACGGCAAAGGATGAGCAGAAAGCCGAAAAGACGAACGCAACAGACAGAAGAATACCGAGCTTTTTGTTGATAGATGTCATAACGTCACCCCGCATAAAATATATGCTGATTATACCATAAGTGTATTGCAAAGTCAACAAAATCAGTATGCAGATATGGGAATTTTTCGGCAATAATAAAAAACGCCTCCTGCCGTATGACAGGAGGCGTTTTCCCGCGTCAGGGGTTAGCAGCCGCAGCCGCAACCGCCGGTCTCGCTTGCCGATCCGCATCCGTTGCAGAGGACAAGGATCAAAAGGATTATAACAATCCACTCGCAGCAACCGCCGCCGAAGTTAAAACCACACATCGTCTTTCCTCCTTTCTGCCTTCATCAATAGTCTATTCATCCGCGGTATTTGTGTTACAGGTTTTGCTTTGTCGGGCGTGATTAAAATCGAGCAAAATTTAGAAAAAATTAGAAAATAAGAGAAAATAAAAGATAAAGACTTTTTATATAGAGATTCTGACCGAAATACATTAAAAAATAGACTTTGACTTTCTTTGACTTTTGACATATAATAAGGTC
>JBJEQI010000252.1:0-6815 GCA_051881675.1 Acutalibacteraceae bacterium | reverse complement strand
TAACGCGCTGTCTGAAATCGCACCGCCCGTCGATGTTACCGCTATCCTGTCGGCGGTCTGCTTATTCACCCGAAACTTCGCATAAGAAAGCTCGAGGTCGCTGATTTCAATGATCGAAACATCGGTATCCAGCTCGGAGGCAACCTCGCCGAACAGCTCGGAAATCTTCGAGGAATTTTGCTCGGGCGAATACGCGTCGATCAGGGCGCAGGTGAATTTCGCCGCCATATCCGCTCTGGTGTTTGCATCCCACCCGCCGAAACGGAAAAACTCGGTAAACTGCTGACCGGCGAGGCTTTGCTTGCCCTTTTTGATGTCGCAGATCAGCGCGCCGTTCTTATTTTTGGTGATCATATCCTCGGGAACGTCAAATTCGACCTCGCCCATAATATCCGCAACGTCGGACAGCACGCTGCTGTCAAACGCGGCATAGTAATCGGTTTTGATGCCGAGCAGGTCCTCCGCCGCACGCGCCGCGCCCGTTACGCCGCCGTAGGCAAAATGCTCGGAAAGCGTCATCGTCTTCGGCTCCGCCGCAATGCTCAGATCAGCGGGCAGCGCCGCCGCGGTAATCACGCCCTTGTGGCTGTCGAAACGCAGCAGCATAAACACCGGGGGAATCTCGTCGTAGGTCGCGTCATACACGGTAATAAACGCGGTTTTGCAAAAATCGCCCTCCCCGCTTTTAGCCTCCTGCTCGCCGCCCAGCGACTGCGCCTTTTGCACAAACATCCAGCCGATCGAGACGACCAGCGCCGCGATGACAATCCAGATAATCACCAGCAGCACCCGCGTCGGTACGGTCGAGGTGCGGTGCGAGGAATACTCATTTTTACGCATAATCCGCGCTCCTTAAACAAAAATCAAATTCTTCTCATCATCGGCAAAGCCACAGCGATCAGCGCAAAAATCAGCTGATATGCCGCAAGCGCCGCAGGCAGAATGCTCAAGTATCTTCCCGTAAAGCAGGCGAAGATCGCTGTCGCTGCGCCCAAGATCACGCCGACAATCTGCAAAGCGACGGCAAAACGCACGACCGATTTCAGCCGCTTTGCCGATTTCAGGGCGCAGAAGAAGCCCGCCGGTGATTTATTATACGCGATCACGGAATCGCCGCTCTCGCGCGGAACTGTCAGCTCCTCGCAAGCCATCGCCGCATCGGCGGACAAGATTGCAACCTCATTCTCATACAGCCCAAAGACTTCCTCGATCAGCTCCGCCGTGATGTTCGGGTCGCAGGTTTTCACCAGCAGCGTCACGCCGCTGTCCGCCAGCTCGCGCAGCATATCGGCGGTTTCCGCCTCCCGCAGACAATATTTTACCACCAAAAGGCCGCAAAGACTATCGTTTCTTGCGATATAGACAATGCGGTTGCCGCCGCGCTCAAGCTTTCGCTCCACCTCGATATCCGGCAGGTCAAAAGCGCCGAAGCTCTCGATCATAGCGCGGTTGCCGACCGAAATTCTGTCATCTCCGACATATCCGCTCAGCCCTTTTTTATCGGTATACATCATGTCCCTGACCGATTTCAGCTGCTTTGATCTGCCGCCGATCATACGGTCGAACACATCGGCAAGCGGGCCGCCCGCGTTCATCACAAGCGCCGCCGCGTCCATCATAACGTCGTCGATGGAGTTGTCGCCAGTCGCTTTCAGATTGACCAGATCAACCGAGCCGGGTGCAAACAGCTCGTAATCGTTTACGACGGCAAATTCGGTATCGGCAAAGCTCTCGACCGCATTATATCCCGAAATCAGCGCGCCGAATGACTTAGCGTTTCTGCCCGCTTTTTTCATCGGCATATTGGCCGCCAAAATACAGCTCACGGGGACAGCGGCGGAGGCAACAGCCGCCGCAACGCCGAGCGCCGCAAAAATATTTTTAGTCATAACATAGTAAACGCCCGCCGAAAGGATCGCCGCGGCAAGGCCGATCGGCGCAATGATCATGTTGATTTTATCCGAGGGGTCCTCGCAGAAAGAATTATACAGATAATCGTGCAGATTGATGACGCTCCTCGAGCAGGCAACGGTCGTATCGTCCGCCGCCGCGTTATCGGTGACTGCGGCGGAATGTCGGTCTTTCAGCGCAAATACGCTCTGCTTGATACCGGTTGTAGCGACAAGATCAAAATTACTGCGCACACGGGTGAACATACACCGCTTGCCGATGATGTTGAAGAAGACCGCCACGCTCGCCGCAAAGGTGAAGAGCAGCCCCTCCCCGCTCTTGATCGAAGCGGGAGAATAAAACGCCGCAACCGACTGCGCAAGCACGGCGACAACCGACACGCTGACCGCCGTATCAATATCGGGGCGGAGCCGTATCAGCGAAACCAAACCGTTAATCACCGCCTTGCCGTTGGTAATCAGCATCAGCAAAACAAGGATGACATTCACCGAAAGGAACGCCGTTGTATTCTCCGACGGGGAGATAAACTTCGGCAGAGCCATTCCGATGCAGGGGGCGGCGGTCAGCAGCCCCGCGAGAACCATCCATATAAACGAAAAGAATGCACGGCGGGTCAGCGTCGATCTTTTAATATCCAGCCCCGCTCGAACCGACTCGGAATCCTCGATCGTGCGGTAATCGTCGATCTCGTCGTCCTCCTCATCATCTTTCGGGAATTGATCTACCTCAAGCCGCGCGGGTTTCAGCGGGCGCGAGCTGTGCATTCTCGCGCGGGTTTCTTCCGCCTTTTTCCGCGCCGCGACAGCTTCAAACGCAGCCATATCCGAGGCGGCGTCAAACTCGAAATTATCCGCCGAGGATTCGGTCATAAACCGCTCATCGGCGGCGGAACTCTCGGTTTTTGAGCGCAAAACGCCGGCGTTTTGGGGCAGATCGTCTGCCTTGCGGTCGTTTGCACCGACAACAACGTCATCAGATGTATCCGCCGACTCGGCAGGTTCAGCAAAGGGAACGGTATCGCGAACAGTATCGCGCGGCATTTCCTCCGCCTCGCCGTACTCGTCGTATGAAACGGCGGCGTGGCTCTTCGACAGCCGCTTTTGGATAACGCGCGCCGCTTTTTCCTCGCTTTTGCGAATCAGCTCTTCCTCACGCTCGGCGCGCATACGCGCCTTTCGCTCCGCTTTGGATTCGTTATCCGACAGGTCGTCGCCCTCGGCGGTAACTTTGCCCGACGGTTTCACCGCCTCAAACACCGCTGTTTTTTCGGCGTCGATCTGCGGCTCAATAACATCCTCCGCGCTCGGTGCCGCCGATACCGCAGTCGGTGCTTTTGCCGTCGGTGTCGGGGCTTTATGAGGGTTCGTCTTCGATTCATCCAACGTGCCGAACAGCGCATCGATCTGGCGCTTTACCTTTTCGCTGCTGTCTTCGGTCATCTGCGCGGGCGCCACAGGGCTTACCGCCTCGGGCACGCTGAACACAATCGTCTGATCCGCCGCGGCAGGCTCCTCCTGCCTGCCGAATCGCATCGGCTTATTGGAACGCAGCTCCTCGGGCGTAATCACGCTCGGGCGACGCTTTTGATTAATATGAAACGGCTCGGATTCGATTCCCTTGTTGATCTCATCGGGGGTAATCGTTTTCGGCTTGTGGGATATTTTGATCGGCGCGGCGGCAAGATCTTCAAAGCTGATGTCGGCAGCCGATCGGCGCTCGGCATCGCCGCTGTTATCACCGTGTTGCTCCGATTTTGTCGGTGCGGGGGCGTCACTTGCCCGATCGCGGGGCGAATCCTGCGATTCATCCGCCAGCTTTTCCTCCGCAACAACGGGACGGGCAGCGAGAGCGCCGCCTTCGCCTTGAGCGACCGTCGGCGCAGCAGCCTCAACCGATAAGGCAGATTTTCTGCTCTGCGGCGGAACCGCTTTATCGGTTGAGCGCGGCGCCTGCCGCTCATCATCGCCCGCCCGCATAGCGGCGACTTCATTCAAAATATCGTCAACCGAAAATGAACTCAGCGAAAAATTCTGATCCGACACAAGTTTCATCCTTTCCTTAACTGTTTTGAATATTGCGGCGAACGGTTTCGTAAATCAGGATTCCCGCCGCCACGGAAGCATTCAGCGAATTGATATTTCCAAACATCGGTATGCTGACGATCACATCGCACTTTTCTCGGACGATACGCGAGATACCGTGCCCCTCCGAGCCGATGATCAAAGCGGTTTTGCCGCTCATATCAACGTCATAGACGCACTCGCCGTCCATATCTGCGCCGTATGCCCAAAAGCCCTCGGATTTCAGCTTTTCAACGGCGGCGGCAATATTGGAAACACGCGCCACAGGCAGATACTCCAGCGCTCCCGAAGCCACCTTGGCAACCGTGCGGTTCAGCCCCGCGCTGCGCCTTTTCGGGATGATCAGCCCGACCGCTCCCGCCGCCTCGGCACTGCGGATGATCGCGCCCAGATTATGCGGATCCTCGATCTCATCCAGCACCAAAATCAGCGGATGCGTGGCGGTTTTCGCCTTTTCGATGATATCCTCGATCGTCGAATATTCGGCGCTCGAAACCACCGCCGCAACGCCCTGATGATTCATTCCGCCGAGCTTGAGATCCAGCTTATTGCGCGGCATTTCCTTGATCACGATTCCGCGCTTTTTGCACTCCGCAATAATCGGAGTTGCCGCGCCGCCGACGCCCTTGGCGATCATCACATATTCGATCTCACGCCCCGAGCGAACCGCCTCAAAAACAGCGTTTCTCCCCGCGATAATATCCGACTGTATATCATTCAAAGGCATAGCGCTACCTCGCAAACCGTATTAGCATAAAAATAGTATCATAAAAAATGAATTGTCAAAGACAGCCACCGCGCCGCAACCCGCAGCGCAGCGGATCGCTCGGCAATCACATTGCTACGGAATCATTATACCACTAAATCCGACAAAAGGGAATAACTAAATCGGATATTTTATGATATTTTTTAGATTTTTTCCGCGAATCTTGGTTAAAAATACGGATAATTGACGGCAAAAAATGTTAAATCCTACAAAAATTACGAAATTCAGCGAAATTCTCAAAAAAACCGCCTGAAAACGGTTGACTATTGCCGTTCTAAGTGATAAAATACTATAAAATATTTTAATATCAGCTATAAGTTCGGCAAATAATCCAGGGAGGTAAATTATGCTTAACACCGATCCGTCACAGAAGTTTATTCAAGAGGGTCTCACTTTCGACGACGTATTGCTTGTGCCGTCGTATTCCGAGGTCATTCCGAAAGATATTATTCTTAAATCGCGGCTCACGCAGAGCATCTCGCTCAACACCCCGCTCATGACTGCCGCTATGGATACCGTCACCGAGTCGGGCATGGCGATCGCGATCGCGCGCGAGGGCGGCATCGGCATCATTCACAAGAATATGTCGGTCGAGCAGCAGTTCGACGAGGTTGACAAGGTCAAGCGTTCGGAAAACGGCGTTATCGTCAACCCATTCTTCCTCTCCCCCGATCACTATGTCTACGATGCAAACGAGCTGATGGCGAAATATAAGATCAGCGGCGTGCCGATCTGCGAAAACGGCAAGCTGGTCGGCATCATCACCAACCGCGACCTGCGTTTTATGACGGATTTCAACGTCCGCATCAAAGAGGTCATGACTAAGGACAAGCTGGTCACCGCCCCCGTCGGCACCACCCTCCCCGAAGCGCAGGAGATTCTCCGCGCGCATAAGATCGAAAAGCTCCCGATCGTGGACGAGAACTTCATGCTGAAAGGTCTTATCACGATCAAGGATATTGAAAAGGCAGTCAGATACCCCAACTCCGCAAGAGATAAGGACGGCAGACTGCTCTGCGGCGCCGCGATCGGCGTAACGAACAACATGATGGACCGCGTGGACGCGCTGGTCGAAGCGCAGGCGGATGTTCTGTCGCTTGACTCGGCTCACGGCCACTCGAAGAATATCATCGAAGCGGTCAAAAATATCAAAAAGAAGTATCCCGAGGTTCAGGTCATCGCGGGCAATATTGCCACCGCCGAAGCGGCGCGCGATCTGATCAAAGCGGGCGCCGACGCGCTCAAGGTCGGTATCGGCCCCGGCTCGATCTGCACCACCCGCATCATCGCCGGTATCGGCGTTCCGCAGATCACGGCGGTTTACAATGTCGCCTGCGAAGCGTCGAAGCATAACATCCCCGTCATTGCAGACGGCGGAATCAAATACTCGGGCGACATCGTCAAGGCTCTCGCTGCGGGCGCCGATGTGTGCATGGTCGGCTCGCTGGTCGCGGGATGCGAGGAATCTCCCGGAGATACCGAGATCTATCAGGGTCGTCAGTTCAAGGTTTACCGCGGCATGGGCTCCATCGCCGCTATGAACAACGGCTCAAAAGACAGATATTTCCAGGAAGACGCTAAAAAGCTCGTCCCCGAAGGCGTTGAGGGCCGCGTTCCGTATAAGGGATCGCTTTCCGAAACCGTCTTCCAGCTGGTCGGCGGTATCCGTTCGGGTATGGGCTACTGCGGCTGTCAGACGATCCCCGAGCTTCAGCAGCGCTCGAAGTTCGTCCGCATCACCAACGCGGGTCTTAAAGAGAGCCATCCGCACGACATCAGCATCACCAAGGAATCACCGAACTACTCCACCATATCCTAACAGCGTTATCCGTCATCCCCCTGCGCCCGAATTTCGGGCGCAGGGGGATTTTTGTTTTCGGCAAAATGAAATGTTCGGTCGCTGCCACAAGGCAACGACCGAACGCATTTACCGTATTCAAGCAGCCGATCATCAATCAAACAGCGGGGTTGGAAGATAGCGATCCCCTGTGTCGGGCAGCAGCGCGACAACGGTGTTCCCCGCATTTTCGGGGCGGCGCGCCAGCAGGGCCGCCGCA
>JBJEQI010000251.1:0-6817 GCA_051881675.1 Acutalibacteraceae bacterium | reverse complement strand
GTTTTGATCTCTTCGATTCTGTGAGCGCACCAGCCCGCGACTCTCGCTACCGCGAACAGCGGCGTATACAGATCGGCCGGGAGCCCGAGCGTTTTATAAACAAGACCCGAATACAGGTCGACATTAGCGCAGATGACCTTATCGCTGTTCTTTTCCTCTTTGAATATCTGCGGAGTCAGCCGCTCGATGCCGTCGAGAATCTTAAATTCAGCGCTGAATCCCTTTTTCTCGGCAAGCCCTCTCGCGCGCTCTTTCAGAATAACCGCGCGGGGGTCGGACAGCGTGTAAACCGCATGACCCATGCCATAGATAAGGCCCGAGCCGTCCCCTGCCTCGCGGCGGACGACCCTGCGCAGAAAATCGGCAATCTCACCGTCGTCATCGGGATTTTTAACCGCGCGCATCGCTTCATCCAGCTGCTGCATGACGCGGATGTTCGCGCCGCCGTGACGCGAGCCTTTCAGCGAGCCGACCGCGCCCGCGATCGCCGAATAGGTATCGGTCCCCGCGGAGGACATCACCCTCGTTGTAAAGGTCGAATTATTACCGCCGCCGTGCTCCGCGTGAAGCGTCAGACACACATCGAGCAGCTTCGCCTCCTCGTCGGTAAAGTCGCGGTCGGAGCGGATAGTCGAAAGGATCATCTCCGCCGTCGAGTGGGCGGGGTCGATCGGGTGGAAGAACATACTCTGCTTGTCGAACTGCCTGCGCTTGACCTGATAGGCACAGTTCATAATGCAGGGCATCCGCGCGATCAGCTCGAGCGACTGCCGGACGACGTTTTGCAAAGAATTATCCTCGGGATCGACGTCGTCATACGAATACAGCGCCAAAACCGAGCGCGCCATTTTGTTCATGATGTTCTTAGACGGCGCCTTAAAGATCATATCCTCGGCAAAATACTCGGGCAACTCCCTGAGCGAGCCGAGCAGAGCGGTAAAATTTTGCAGCTGCTGCTCACTCGGCAGCGAGCCGAAAATCAGCAGCCAGCAGACCTCTTCAAAGCAGAATCGGTTTTCCCGCTCGCAGGCGAGAATAATATCCCGAATATCATAACCGCGGTAAACCAGCTGACCGTCCATCGGCATACGCTCGGCGTCGTTGATCAGGTAGCCCTTTACGCTGCATACCCTGGTCAGCCCCGCCAAAACGCCCGTTCCGTCATCGTTGCGCAGACCCCGCTTAACATGATACTTTTCATAATAACGCGGCTCGATCGCGGCATTTTTTTCAAGCTCGCCGCATAATATGGACAAAGCGCCGTCGTTCTTTTTATCGTTTAACATCCGAATTCACTCCCGCTATGCAGATGATATTCAAACAGATCGCCCTCCGCCTGAATACACAATCGGTATAATAAAAAATTCTACCACAAATACAACGCCAAGTCAAGAAATTAAGGAGCGTAAATTCATGAATAAAGCCTATTTTGCCCTCGGAGCCGCAATACTTTTTTCAATGGTCATTTTTCCGCTTTCCTCCACCGCTGATAACTCCTACATGTTAAGCCCCGCCGCCGAGGAGGCAAACGCTTCTCTCAAAGCCGAAACCGTCAAAAAAACCGAAAAGGCCGAGCCGTCGGACAAATCGGTCGCCGTTTGGCTGACAAACAGCAAAAAGACCGTCAAGATCGACATTCTCGAATACCTCGTCGGCGTGACCGCCGCCGAGATCGGCGCCACGGCGCATCCCGAAGCGCTCAAGGCGCAGGCGGTCGCCGCGCATACACTGCTGCTTTACCGCCGCGCCGAAAATGCGGGCAAAGGCTACGACATCACCGACAGCAGCGACCACGATCAAAGCTATTTTGACCGAAACACCCGAAAACAGCGCTGGGGGGATCATTTCGACAGCTATGAAAGCACCGTCGCCGAAGCGGTCGGCAGTGTGCTGAACAAAACGATCACCTATAACGGCCGCCCGATTCTCGCCGTTTATTTTGATACCTCAAGCGGAAAGACCGAAAGTGCCGCAAACGTCTGGGGCGGCGATTATCCGTATCTTCAGCCCGTGGAAAGCGCTGCGGATATGCTCAGCCCGCAGTATCTGAGCACCGTGACCTATGCGCAGTCGGAATTTGCCTCAATGGCGTCCTCGCTGAAGCTGAAACTCAGCGGCGACGCGTCAAAATGGCTCGGGGAGAGCGTCTGCTCGCAGTCGGGGACGGTGCTGAAAGCGACGATCGGCGGCAAATCGTTTAAGGGAAGCGAAATTCGCGCGGCATTCAATCTGCGCTCGGCGAACTTTGACGCGGAATATAAAGACGGCAAATTCATCTTTACCGTGCGCGGCTGGGGTCACGGCGTGGGCATGAGCCAGTACGGCGCCGATTATATGGCGAAAAAGGGTGCGAAATACGATGAAATTCTTCGCTGGTATTATACAAACGTCAAAATCAGCGGTTGATATTTCGGCAAAATAATTGTATAATAAAATTATCTGTGTATGTATACTTGTTTAAGGAGCTGTGTGTCAATGGATTCCAGAATCAAAGCGCATTTTGACAGCATGAAAAATAAAAGAATTGCCTTTTGCGGTATCGGCCGTTCCAACCTGCCGCTGACCTTGCTCTATCGGCAAAAGGGCGCGGTCGTTTACGCCTGCGACAGAAAGACCCGCGAGGAGCTGGGCAGTGCCGCCGACGAAATGGAAAAAGCAGGCGTGATATTGCGCTGCGGCGAGGATTATCTGCGCGGGCTGGACGTCGATGTGATCTTCCGCGCGCCGGGAATGTATTTTCACAGCGAGCAGCTGCGGGAATTTATGCGCCGCGGCGTCGCCGTCACCAGCGAAATGGAGGTCTTCTTCGATCTCTGCCCCTGCAAAATCTATGCCATAACGGGCACCGACGGCAAAACGACCACCACCTCGATCGTGTCGGAAATACTTGCCCGCGCGGGGTATCGGGTGCATAAGGGCGGCAACATCGGCAGACCGCTGCTGCCGATCATCGAGCAAATCGAGCCGACCGATATTGCGGTCGTCGAACTGTCGTCGTTTCAGCTGATCTCCATGCGCCGTTCGCCCGACGTCGCCGCGATCACCAATATCTATCCCGATCATCTGAATGTCCATAAGGATATGGAGGAATATGTCGGCGCAAAGAAGAATCTGTTTTTACATCAAAATGCCTTTTCGCGTGCGGTGCTGAACGGTGATAACGAGCTGACAAGCGGCTTTGAAAGCATTGTCCGCGGCGACTTATATACATTCAGCCGCACCCGCCGCGTCGAGCGCGGCGCGTTCCTCGAAAGCGACGGAATGCTCTGTTTTAGCGACGGCAAAACCTGCGTGCCGATCGTTCATAAAGATGAAATCAAAATTCCCGGAATGCACAATGTGGAGAATTATCTCACCGCGATCGCCATGGTATATGGTGCGGCGGAACCTGCCGTTATCGCCGACGTTGCGCGGACATTTTCGGGTGTTGAGCACCGTATTGAATTTGTCCGCGAGCTGGACGGCGTGCGGTATTACAACGACAGCATCGCCACCAGTCCCGCCAGCGTGATCGCGGGACTCAACTCCTTTGATCGGCGCATGATCATCATTGCGGGCGGCTCGGACAAGGGGCTGAATTACGGCGATATGTCGGACGAGATCAACAAACGCGTGAAGCTTCTCATCCTGCTCGGCGAAACTGCCGATAAGATCGAGGCGGCGGTTCGGGCAAGCCGCTGCTACGATCCCGCCGCTATCACGATCATCCGTGCAAAAACGCTCGAACAGGCGGTGGAAATTGCCCGCGAAAATGCAAAAACGGGCGACATTGTGTCGCTCTCGCCCGCGTCCGCCAGCTTTGATATGTATAAGGATTTTGAGGAGCGCGGAAACCACTTCAAATCGATCGTCAACAATCTGAAATAAAGAGGACAGCATACTATGTCAAGCATAACAGACGGCATTGCCGAAAAATTAATGAAACTTTCCGCCGCGCGGTTTATCGGGAACGTGGCAACGGCGCGCGACGTCGTTCGCTCGATGATGGAGCCGCTTTGCGACGAGATAAAAACCGACCGCGCGGGCGGTCTGATCGCCGTTATCAAAGGGGAAAACGGCGCGGGCAAAGTCGCACGGCGGCTGCTGCTTCAGGCGCATCTCGACGAGATCGGATTCGTCGTGACAAAAGTTTTTAACGACGGATTCGTGCGGCTCTCCGCCGTCGGCGGAGTCGATATCCGCACACTGCCCGCCTCCAAAATCATCATTCACGGCAAGCGCGATGTTCCCGCCGTATTCACCTCCACGCCCCCGCACCTTGCGTCCAAGGAAAACGCGTCAAAATTTCCGAGCCTTGACGAGATCATGGCGGATACAGGGCTTGAAAACGCCGCAGAGGCAATCTCCGCGGGCGATTTTGCCTCCTTCGATATTTCCCCCGCCCTGCTTCAAAACGGTCAGATCACCGGCAAATCGCTCGACAATCGGGCGGGCTGCACCGCGCTGATCCGCGCGGCGGAAATCATCCGAGAAAGCGGCAAGTTACCGTTTGATACGATCTTCTCCTTCTCGGCAGGTGAGGAACTCGGCAACCGCGGAGCAAAAACCGCTGCCTATGAGATCGACGCCGACGCGGCGATCGCGGTCGACGTCAGCTTTGCGCTCTCGCCGATGGCGCCGCCCGAGTATTGCGGTATCATGGGGAAAGGCGCTATGATCGGCGTGTCGCCCGTGCTGTCGCGCGAGATGTCGGACAAGCTGCGCGAGATCGCGCTCGAATCGCAAATTCCCTGCCAGATCGAGGTCATGGGCGGCAGAACCTCAACCGACGCCGATGTGATCAGCCTGACGCGGCGCGGCGTTCCCTGCGGGCTTTTATCCGTGCCACTGAAATATATGCACACGCCGATCGAGACCGTTTGCCTCGAGGATATTGAAAGTACCGCCCGCCTGCTGGCAGGCTATGCGGCTCGGTTCCAATAATACACTACGGATAAAGGAAAAAATTATGCTGGATACACTGAAAAAATACTGCGCCGTTCCCGCTGTTTCGGGAGATGAAGCGGCGCTTCGGAATGTGATACTGGACGACATCGAGCACCTCGCCGATCATATCGAAATCGACCCGCTCGGCAATATTATCGCTTTTCGCAAAGGCCAAAACCGCGCGGCGAAAAAGGTGATGATCGACGCGCATATGGACGAGGTCGGATTCATCGTCACCTCGGTCACCGAACAGGGCTATTTACGGTTTGACGCCGTCGGCGGCATCGACGAAAAGGTGCTGTTCGGGCGCCGAGTCAAAATAGGCGATGTCAGCGGCGTGATCGGCGGGTGCGCTGTTCATCTGCTCGAGTCGGATGAAAAAGCCAAGGTGCAGCCTATAAATAAGCTCTTTATCGACATCGGTGCAAACAGCCGCGAGGAGGCGCTGGAGCAGATCCAGGTCGGCGATACCGCTGTTTTTGATGCGGGATATATGCCGCTCGGCGACCGCATCACCGCCCGCGCACTGGACGACCGCATCGGCTGCGCCGTTCTCACCGAGATGATTCGTCAGCCGCAGGAATACGATATGTACTTCACCTATACCGTCGGCGAAGAGGTCGGCTGCCGCGGTGCGGTAACTGCCGCCTATGCGGTCGACCCCGATTTTGCGATTGCCGTTGAAGCGACCACCGCCTCCGATCTGCACGACGTTGACGAGGGCGGCGAGGTTTGCCGATTAGGGCAGGGCGCCGTCGTTTCGTTTATGGACAACGGCACGGTGTACGACCGCGAGTTGTATCAGCTGATTTTAAAAACCTGCGCCGAAAGCGGTATTCCCGCCCAGCTCAAAACCGCGGTCAAGGGCGGAAACAACGCCTCCAAAATTCACCTTTCCAGGAGCGGAGTGCGGACAGCGGCGCTGTCGCTCCCCTGCCGCTATATCCACTCAGCGCAGTGCACCGCCGCCAAAAGCGATATGCAAGCACTCTTTAACGCCGTGAAAATCAGCGCCAATCTGCTGGCAAGCGGCAAGGCTTTGTCATGATTCGTTTGACCGATGATCTGCATGAGGCGGAGAGGTTTGAAAAAGACAGTGTTTTCGCCGCAAAGGCCGCAGCCAATATGCTCTGCCGCGCCCGCTCGAGAGCGGGCGGCGATTCGGCTGCCGAAGTGATTACAGACGCGATCGCCGACGCCGCTTTTTGCACATGGGTGCAGGATGACTGCGCCCTGATTCGGCAGGACGGCGGCGATCTGATTCTCCACACCGAAGAAAATGCGGATTTTGAAGAGATTGCCGCGTTTTTGCGATCACTAAATCCCGTCAGCATTTTCACCTCGGTAAGTGCTGCAAAGCAGCTGGAACTTCCCCCCGTTTCCGACGGAATTGTGATGAAAAGGACAGCGGGTTCGCAGCAGATCGCGCTCGATTTATGTGATATTGATTCACCTGCATTTCCCGAATATTCCAAGCTGTATTCCCTGCTTTGCCGATGCGGATTTGCGCTTGATTCTGCGGAGGATTTCACGGCGGACCTCGCCATGAGAGTTCACTGCCGCACCGCGCGGATCGTTGCCGACAAGGAGTACGGCGCCGCGGCGTTCACAGGCTATGAAACTGCGTCTTCCGCCGTGATTTCGGCGGTCGCCGTCGACCGACAGCAGCGGCGGTGCGGGCGCGGAAGCGCTGTGCTGAACCGCCTGTGTCACGCGCTGAATCAGGAGAAAAAGCAGATATTTTTATACCGCGAGCGCGGCAAAAACAAAGCGTTTTATCAAAAAAACGGATTTGAAAACTGCGGCGAATTTGCCGTTTGCCGCCTGCAATAAATCATTATAAAGGATACATAAAATGAAAGAACTGTTCCAATTTTCAAGCAAAATAACC
>JBJEQI010000250.1:0-1620 GCA_051881675.1 Acutalibacteraceae bacterium | reverse complement strand
CTTTGCGCCCTGCGGCGCAGGATGCTGTCGATCACCGCGGAGGATATTCTGAAATTTGCGGATGACCTCGATCGGTTTGTGGATCAGGCGGGCGTTTGCGTGGTTGGCTCGAAAGAGCAGATCGCCGCTGTCGAGGGACTGACGGTTTACAGTATGTGACCGCCTGCGCGCAAGTAATTGCACAGGCAATATGAAAAGTCTTGGAGCCGTAGGCTGCAAGACTTTTTCTTGCGTTTTGACCGAAAATAGTATATAATGATGATAAATAATCGAAAGCCGTTTCCCGCTTTGCGGCGGCTGAGATGAAGGGGAGCCTTAGATGAAAGTCAGCGTAATAGTGCCTGTATATAATACGGAAAAATATCTCGGCAAATGCGTGGACAGCATACTGAGTCAAAGCTATGCCGATATTGAGCTGATACTGATTAACGACGGCTCGAGCGACCGTTCGGGCGAGATCTGCGACAGCTATGCCGAAAAGGACAGCCGTGTTGCGGTCATTCATCAGCCAAACAGCGGCGTTTCTGCTGCGCGCAATGCGGGAATTTCGGCGGCGACGGGCGAGTTTTTGATGTTTGTCGACAGCGACGACTGCATCGAGCGGGATTATATCGAGGCGCTTGCCGCGCAGGTCGACGATGAAACGGATATTGTAATATCGAATTTCGATCAGCTCTGCGACGGCGAGGAGGAACTGCGCCCGACCTATAAAATGATTCCCGCCGACCGCGCCGTGACCGATCGCGAGAGCTTTTTCGCCGATTGTACCGACAGCCTGATCTATACCTATACCGTGTGGGCGAAGCTTTACCGCAAAAGCGCGATCGGGGAGGTGCGCTTTTCCGACCTTGCTTTTTCCGAGGACGCGCAGTTTATCCGAAATGTATTTGTCCATGTCCGCAAGGCGAAGCTTTTGGCTCGCGGCGGCTATGTGTATTTTATCAATGCGGGCAGTGCCACCGCCGACCGTTCCAAGCTGCGCCGCAAGCTGTGGGGCAGTTTTTATATGCTCTACGATACGCTGAAAATCTGCAAAGAAAATGAAATCCGAGCGGATTTTGATCAAATGGAGCGCGCGGTTCTGTCGGCGCTTGCGTCTTATTTGCGCGCGTCGGTGAAAGCGGGGCAAAAACTCGGGGCAGATCACCGCAAAATCATCGGTGAAGTGCTGAAAACCGTCGGCATACGGGGGATTTCTGCGTCGGATCGGCTGGTTATCCTCGCGGCGAAGATCATTTGCAGATAAGGGGCGAAAGGGTAAAATACGATGGATGAAAAAACAGTTTCGGTAATCATTCCCGTATATAATGCGGAGAAGTACCTCGCTGAGTGTCTGGAATCGGTGCAAAATCAAACATATCATCCTTTGCAGATCATTCTGATTGAGGACGGTTCCTCGGATCAAAGCGGCAAGATCTGCGATGAATATGCCGCAAAAGACGAACGGATCGAGGTTTATCATCAGCCAAACAGCGGCGTTTCCGCCGCCAGAAATAAGGGACTTATGAGCGCCCGAGGCGGTTGGATAGCCTTTATCGACGCGGATGATCGGGTTGCTCCCGATTATATCGAGCGATTGATCGGCGAAGCGGAGAAGAGCGGGGCAGATATTGTCTGCTG
>JBJEQI010000249.1:0-1626 GCA_051881675.1 Acutalibacteraceae bacterium | reverse complement strand
CGACCTGCGAGGACGCCATAACGCCGCCCTTTTTGACCGCGTCATTCAGCAAAGCAAGGCAAGCAGTCGTGCCGCAGGCGCCGCACTGCTCCAGACCCATTTCCTCCAAAATATTGGCAACCGAATCGCCGACAGCAGGGGTCGGCGCCAGCGACAGATCGACAATACCGAACGGAACGCAGAGCCGCTTGGACGCTTCCTGCGCGACAAGCTGGCCCATGCGGGTAATCTTAAAGGCGGTGCGCTTAACCAGCTCGGCAACGCCTGTGATATCCAGCCCCTCCGACTTTGCCAGAGCATTACGAACAACGCCGGGACCCGAAACGCCGACATTGATCACGCAGTCCGGCTCGCCCGCGCCGTGGAACGCGCCCGCCATAAACGGATTATCCTCGGGAGCGTTACAGAAAACGACCAGCTTGGACGCGCCGTCGCAGTCGCGGTCGACCGTCAGCTCCGCCGCGCGTTTCACGATATGACCCATCTTTTCGACCGCGTCCATATTGATTCCGCTTTTGGTCGAGCCGATATTGACCGACGAGCAGACCCTGCGGGTTTCGCTGAGCGCCTGCGGGATCGACTCGATCAGGGCATAGTCGCCCGCCGCGAAGCCTTTATGCACCAGCGCCGAATATCCGCCGATAAAGTTGACTCCGACCGTTTCGGCGGCGCGCTCGAGCGCATGAGCAAATTTAACGGGATTGGAAGCCTGGCACGCCGCCTCGAGCATGGCGATCGGCGTAACCGAAATGCGCTTATTAATAATCGGAATGCCGTATTCCGCCTCGATCTGCTCGCAAACGGAAACAAGGTTCTTGGCATAACGGCAGATCTTATCATAGACCTTGTCGCAGGCCTTATCAATATCGCTGTCGATACAGGAAAGCAGCGAGATGCCCATGGTTACGGTACGAATGTCCAGATTTTCGTTGTCGATCATGTTGATCGTTTCCAGAATGTCACCGACGTTTATCATATGTAGAGTTCCCCTTTACAGCTTAGATTCTGTGCATTGAGTTAAAAAGATCCTCATGCGTTACATGAACGGTAAGACCGAGCGAGCGCCCGAGCTCCTCGAGCTTGCCCGAAAACTCGGCGAAGGGGACACTGCACTGCGAAATATCCGACATCATGATCATGGCAAAGGTATCCTGCAAAACGGACTGGGTAACCTCGATCACGTTAACGCCGTTCTCCGCGCAGACATTGGCCACGCGCGCCAGAATGCCGACCGCGTCTTTTCCGATAACTGTAATAACTGCTCTCATATTTATCAATTCCTTTCAGCTGTTTATCTCAATCGTGAATATTATGATGAACCTTGGCGGCTTTCAGCGTGTTTTTCATCAGCATACCGATCGTCATCGGGCCGACCCCGCCGGGAACAGGCGTGATAAACGACGCTTTTTCGGACACGGCGGCAAAATCAACGTCGCCGCACAGCTTGCCGTTTTCGCGGTTCATGCCGACGTCGATCACAACGGCGCCCTCCTTCACCATATCGGCGGTGACAAAGTTCGCCCTGCCGACCGCCGCCACCAAAATATCGGCACCGCGCGTGATGTCCGAAAGATTCTGCGTCTTGCTGTGGCAGACGGTAACGGTGCCGTCGGCGTGCAGCAGCAG
>JBJEQI010000248.1:0-1630 GCA_051881675.1 Acutalibacteraceae bacterium | reverse complement strand
TGGCATCGGCATCAAGCAGCATCTGGAAGCCGGAGCCGTCATAGGTCGCACTGTCCGTAACCGTGAGGGTGATGGTTGCCATACCCTTTTCGCCGGCCGCGAGCGCAGGGGCGAATGAACATACGAGGGCGAGGGTCAGGGCGATCGCCATCAAAAGGGAAATAATCTTTTTCATTTAATACTCCTCCCAAAAATGAATTGCCTTCTGTTAATTATAATTCGAAAGCAGCGGTTTGTCAACTTCACCAACAAAAAGTATATTGATAATTGGAGAAAAAAGGGCTTGACAGAAGGCGGTCGCAGCGGTATAATAGCCCATGCAGTCAAGAACTGCAAGAATTGAATAATGCGGTTGTGGCGGAACAGGCAGACGCGTACGTTTGAGGGGCGTATGGGAGACCGTATGGGTTCAAGTCCCATCAACCGCACCAGAAAAGAAATCGTCTTTGTCCATCGGGCAAAGGCGGTTTCTTTTCAACGAAATAAATCCGCTGCGGGATTTGTGAAATGCTCTCCGAGCGTGAAATACTGTTCGCAATGTGAAATGCACTGCGGTGCATAAGGGGACTCGCCCAAAACTTAATCCATATTTTTTCTGACTGCCTTTATCAATACCGCAAAGGAAAGAGATGACTATCGAAGCCTGCCTGCAACTAATCCGACTGCCGCAGGGGCTTTAGACAAAAAACAGAATTCTGCGCTGCTCATACGAAAACCAAAATATATTTTCAGGGGGGGCGCGAACCATTGACCGACAAACAGCAATTTGATAGAATAAAGACAGCAGATTTGCAGCAGCATCGCTATGATTGGCGATAACTCGAAATAGAATTATAGGAGGAAAACATGAAGTCTTTATCAAGAATCAAAAGAATGCTCAGCGTGTTGATGAGCGTCATAATGATTGCGGCATTAAGCGTGTCGATCCATGCCGAAACACGGAACAATCCGTTCGGGATACCCGATGACCAATACGAAAATATTGTGGCTTTTATGGAAACGGTTAACCCTGCAACTGGAGAGAAGAACGGTCAGCAGTATTGCCTAGGCTATGGGATGAGCCCCTATGATGAAAGTGAAGAGGTGCAGCTCGATGCTATACGCAGGTTTGTCGGCATTTCATATCCCGACTCACCGACATATCCCGAGCCAACTGTTTTTGACGTCTACTTTTACTACCCCGATTACAACGATCCAACCGGCACATGGGTTATTTTTGCGGACGACCTTTACGGCAGGCTCGATCTGTCGGGAACTGGTATCGGCAGCTTTGCGGACGCTCCGTCCGGCTTGACAGGCATTGACCTCAGCGACTGCGAAAACCTCGAAAGCTTTGATTACCGCACTGCCGATGCCTGCGATGAGATACTGCTCGCCAACTGTCCTGCCCTTGAAAGGATATGCTTGTACCGGACGAACACGCGCAATATTGCTGTCGAGCCTGCAGGCTTTGCTGCACCCGTTGTTATGGACGTGTTCGGCAATGGCGTCATTAATGCGCTCGAGTACTGCGGAGATATAGATGAGGGCGTATTCGATGTCGAGGCAAAAAGCAATACAGGGATCTTCGTCGGCTGGTTTGCGGACGGCGCATTGGTATCGACCGACGAACACTGCCGGGTATCGGGCT
>JBJEQI010000247.1:0-1630 GCA_051881675.1 Acutalibacteraceae bacterium | reverse complement strand
CCGACGATCTGTTTCAGATCGGATGCATCGGGCTGATCAAAGCGATCGACAATTTTGACCTGAATCTGAACGTTCGGTTCAGCACCTATGCCGTGCCGATGATCATCGGCGAGATTCGCCGCTATCTTCGCGACAACTCGACCCTTCGCATCAGCCGCTCGCTGAAAGACACCGCCTATAAGGCGATGCAGGTCAAGGAAGAGCTGACCGCCAAGCTCGGGCACGAGCCGACGGTTGAGGAAATCTCCTCCGCCATGGACGCCGCACGCGAGGATGTGGTCATGGCGCTGGAGAGCATCGTTGACCCCGTTTCGCTGTATGAGCCGGTCTATTCCGACGGGAGCGATACGATTTATGTGATGGATCAGGTCGGCGATAAGGACGAGGAAACCAACTGGATCGACGAAATGTCGCTCAAAGAGGCGATCAAGAATCTCCCCTCCCGCGAGAAGCGGATATTGCAGCTGCGTTTTCTGTCGGGCAAAACGCAAATGGAGGTTGCCGATGAAATCGGCATTTCGCAGGCGCAGGTTTCGCGGCTGGAAAAGGGCGCGCTGGACCGTATCAAGGGGCGCTGAAATCCTCCATGGGCGCTGAACCCCCGCCGCCGCTCATATAGCGCCAAAAAACTCACCATCCTCCACCGTGGGCGGTCATGTAGCATCTCCCAAGCGCACCGACCTCCACCGTGCGCGATCATGCGGCATCCCCCAAGCGTACCGCCCCGCCAATGGGCAATCGCCGTTCCCAAAGGGCGATACTTCCCTATCGCCGATCATAAGCGCCGCTTGATAGCATACATTAAGCCCCGCCTTGCCGTTTTGGCAAAGCGGGGCTTGCTTGATTGATATTATCCGCAGTTATCAAAAGTTCTGCCGTTTCGAGCGGTTGGCAGAGCAAAATGACCAGATCATCGCCAAGCAATGGTTTGGGCGCCGCCGAAATCGCGGTCAATCGCTTGACTGAAGCTCATCCAGCGTCAGCGAATAGCTCGGCAAAAACTCCTCCAAAAACACCTCGGCCTCGGGGCAATTCAGATCTAAAACTGCTCTCTCGCAGGACCGCTTGGCGACGGAGAACTCACCGTTGCCAGCCTTTTGCTCTTCCACGCACTTAATGAGCGCCGACAGCTTGTCCGCCGCCTTCACGATCAAAAGCAGCTCGCTCTCATCGGGCAGCATGATCTCACGGTAGCTTTTTTGCATATCCTGCGGCAGGCGGCCAA
This sequence comes from Acutalibacteraceae bacterium, assembly GCA_051881675.1. Taxonomy (GTDB): domain Bacteria; phylum Bacillota; class Clostridia; order Oscillospirales; family Acutalibacteraceae; genus CAKRRH01. The sequence goes on along the minus strand of JBJEQI010000247.1, from coordinate 405 downwards.
GAAGATCGGCGGCAATCTCGCGCTCAACCGACTTATACTCCGCTTTCAAACGGTCGTTGCGATACTTCACAGGCGTCGGCATATCGCCGGTTACCACCTCGGTGAAGTCGTGATACAGTGCCATTACAGCGGCGCGGTCGGCATTATACTGCTTGCCGAAGCGCTCATTGCCGATCACGCAAAGCGCATGGGCGATCACCGCCGTTTCAAACGAATGCTCGCATAAATTCTCACTGTGCGTATTCCGCATAAGCGCCCAGCGACTGATATGCTTCATCCGCGCAACCAGCGCAAAAAATCCGCTCATGAGCACTCTACCCCCTGTTATCAAAATCAAACAGCGCATTGGCATTCGCGTCGGTTGCCCCGACGACCTCTTCTACGCTGATATTCTTGATCTCCGCG
>JBJEQI010000246.1:0-1639 GCA_051881675.1 Acutalibacteraceae bacterium | reverse complement strand
GGCGGCGATCAGCACCGCGGCGGTTCCGAAAGTCAGCGGGAAAGTAAAATAGAGCAAAAGCTTGTCAACACGAGCAAAAGCGCTCGTCTCCCCGCCTGCCACCTCGGCATAGTTGACCGCCATGCGGCTGTCGGTCAGAGAGAAGAACTTATCCGCCGTGTAATTTCTAAACACCTCGCGGTTATCCGCGACGCAATCGCCCGCATACGCCGACAACCGTGAATAGTCAAACTGCTCATTCAGCGGCTCGACGATCTCGATGATGATATCGCCCATCGTCATAGTATTCTGCTTTTCTCGGATAAATTCGGTGATTTCGGGGTAGTCGTCGTTCTCCCAAATATCGTTGGCGATGATCATATACATACGGTTCACACTGCCCGACACCGAGCTGAGCGCGAAACAGTCGTTTTCCTTTTTATTGATGCCGCAGTAGCCGAGCGCCAGGCAGGCGCTGATCGCCAAAGCGGCGGCGCCGCAAAGCATCTGCCGCCGATCGGGCGCACTCAGCACAAATCTTGCGGCAAAGAACACCCCGAACACCGCGAAGAGATACACAAAGGTCGGGCGAAGCATGATCATGAAAATAACGCTGATACCAAGCGCCGACGCGGACCGCGCCGTGGGACGCTCGAGGCAGCTTGCCATAAGATACAGGCACAGCACCGCCGCAAATATCGACAGCGACTCGGTCAGGATATTGTTATCCCACGCGATGATATACGGCGCGACGCCGAACAGCAGAGATGACGCATACACCGAAAAGCTGTTTTTGAACAGCTTTTTCGCCGTTAGATAAAACAGCGCAAAGCCGGCAAACGAGACCGCCTGCTGCGCCGCCACGACGCTGTTGTAAAAGAAATCGGTATTCTGCGGCGCGCCGCTGACCAGCCCGACCAGCTTCAAAAAGTAAGGGTAGATCGGCGTGCGGAACTTGTCCGCCTGCAAAAGAAAGAGATTCGCGTTGTATTCGGTATAGCTGGAGGTATCATACCAAAGGCGGTAGCCGCCGAGGTTGGAATAATACCACAGCCGAAAGCAGAGAACCGCCAAAAAGAGCATCAACGCGGGCGACATCAGCGCCCGATCGAAAGCGCCGCCGAAAGAAGCGCCGCTTGCCTTTTTTTCAGCCGCTTTATGATAGATCCAAAGGCCGAAGATCACCGCCGCGCATACGACCGCCGCCACCGCCGCGGAGAGCGGTGAAACGGAAACATCTGACAGCGGTATTCTTGCGGCGACGGCGGCACAGCGAAGCTGTATCTGCACGCCGATAAAGCCGCAAAACAGCGCATATATCGCATAAAGAGGAAATCTTCGTCGATATTCGCTTTGCCACTGCATAAATCTGCCGCTCCTTTGCCGATCGTTTCATCAAAATTCTGCTCACTGCGCGCTTTCGTGATACTCCGACTCGGTATTCACGCTCCAAACATCGCGGCGGTCGGATTTGCCCATGATCGCATTCACCGCCTCGATCGCAGTCAGCATGGAATGATCCATGTTATTATATTCTTTAAATTTAGTAGCTTCTGGAGAAAAACTTGTTTTATTAAGTTCTTGTAAAAACATTTCTTCAGTTATTAGAGTTTCCTTCTTTTCTTCTTTTTTAGTTTCTATGTCTTGAGTTTCTTTTACT
>JBJEQI010000245.1:0-6928 GCA_051881675.1 Acutalibacteraceae bacterium | reverse complement strand
GATAACCGCCACTCCCCAGTGAATCGGTTATCTTAATCGGTTATTGGGGCTGACCGTCTATCGGACAGCACCTTGTTTCTACCCCTATTATATCACAGGATATGATTTTGTCAAGAATAATATTACCGTATGCAGAAAATGCAGAAAGGACGGAGAGATATGAGAGCTACCATTAAAGAATTTACGGCTGTGATCACCGCAGCAGTTTGCGCGGCGATTATGGCGAGCTGCACCGCGGGCGGCGCCGATCAGGCGAGTAATCATGCGGTGACAGTTCAACCCACCGAAACGGTGATCGAAACATATACTGCCGCTGTGACGGAGATCGTCACGGATAAACAGGGTGAAGCCAAAGTGCAAACCGTGACTGATCAGCGCGGCGAAACCGTGGTGCAGATTGAAAGCCGAGTACGACCGCGTAAAGAAACCGTTAAGAAAGCGGAAAATGAGGCGGCAAATAAGTACACGAACATCCCCTCTGTGAGGACAACGGCGATCAAGTCATCCACTGCAAAAGCCACTAAAGCAACGCAGAAAGGAACAACTAAGCCAACGCAAAAAGCAACATCGACGCCTACCGCAAAGCCAACGCAAAAGACCACGGCGAAAGCTACGCAGAAAACCACTAAATACGCAGCAAACAAGGTTACACCGTATCTGACTAAAGATGACGTCTTATGGGCGCAGAAAAAAGCGAATGAGTATATTAGTACTCTTAAAAGCGTAACATATGACCCTGAGGCAAAAAGTTATTTCTATGAGTCAGGAATATGGGACGGCTACCGCACCAAAGAAGCACTGCTTGAAGATTGGAAAGAAGCCATTAATGATGTATATACTGAATTAATAGAGGGCAACTGGACTAATTTAGGGATGCATCTGCATGTAGATTTTTATTCTGATCCCGACGGTGAGTTTAATCAGATAGCGGAGTATACCGTAAGGTTTTGGTAATTAAATATTAACGACAATAGGAGCATAGATTTTGTTTTCATGATCTTTGCTCCTTTATTCGTTTAAAACAAGCGCTTCAAGTTGAGGCGCTTTTTATATATAAATTTTGAATTGAAAGGAAGAACAGAATGAAGAAGAAAACCATAAGAACGCTTGCAATGCTCGTGTCCTGTTTAATGCTGCTGTCGGTATTCGGAGCCGTTTCTGCAAGCGCCGCATTGAAAGTCGGCTCCAAGTATGCTTTTACCGAAAAGCACTTGAACGCATCGTACAACACGGGCGACTATTATCTAAGTGACGGCGTAAAGCACTACGGCAGCGGAAATGTACCGATCATGAATCTTAACAGCACGGGAGAGCCACTGTATTGCCTTGAGCCGAACAAGCCGCTGGAGCAAACGCCCGCCGCTGCAAAGGAAATGAAAAATACACCCGCGTGGAAAAACTTAAAAGATACAGCAAAAAGACTGGTAACACGCGCCTCAATTTACGGATATCCGAAATATAATTACGGATACACGAAGCAGGAGCAGCAGCTTGCAACTCAGGTGCTGATTTGGGAGTGCGTAATCAATCGCCGCACAAATTTTAACAGCACTACGTGCTATGCGGGACTGGATACCGCTTTTAAGAATTATCCCAACGCCCGAAAGTGTTATCAGGCGATCGTTAAGGCGTGCAAAAATCACGCTTTATCTCCCACATGGTCATCAACCAACCTGACCCTAAAGGGAGTCGGCAAGGCAAACGGAGTGACGATCACCGATACCAGCGGTAACGCAAAGAATTTCACGCTGACCGGGTGGCCGGACGGTATCGGCGCACAGTGGGACAGCACGCATACCAAACTGACCGTCTACGCCACCAAGCAAAAGCTGATCAACGGCACGATCACGATCACGAAAAACTTTACCAATGAGGGCAGCGCCATGTGCCTGACGGGCGCCAATCAGACCATGCTTTACGGCAGCGTGTCCGACCCAGTTTCCAGCCGTCTGACCGTCAAAATGACCGACGGCACCCTCAAGATCGTTAAAACCGCAGATGACGGCACGATCGCGGGGGTCAAATTCCGCGTGGTCGGCAGCAGCTTCGATAAAACCTTTGTCACTGATAAAAACGGCACGATCACCGCGACGGTTCCGGGCGGAACCTACACCGTCAGCGAAATCGAAACGGCGGACAAATATATCTCGCCCGAGCCGCAAAAGATCACGCTCGCTGCGGGCGGAACCGCCCGGCTGAAATTCCATAACACCTTGCGCGATACCAAAGTCCGTATCATTAAAACCGACGATAGCGGTAATTCCGTTTCCGAGCGTTGCGTCTTCGGCGTGTATACGGATAAGGACTGCACCGCGCTTGCCGCCACCGTTGAAACGAACGGCGAGGGGTATTCCGAACGGCTTGACCCCGGCACCTATTATGTCAAGGAGCTGGAATGCCCCGAAAACATGGTCAAAAACAGCGAGGTGTTTGAGGTTACACTGACCGCCGATAACCCGATCGGGTCGGTCACGGTTTGCAATAAGATGATCCAGGGTTCCGTGAGAATCGAAAAGCGCAGCGCGGACGATTCCGAAACGCCGCTTGCGGGCGCGGAGTTCACGGTTTATCGCGATACCGACGGCGATCAGACGTTCGGCGAGGACGACGAGCCGATCGGAACGCTGACCGATCAGAACGGTGTGTATTTGATGAATGAGCTGACCTATGGCGGGTATTTTGTGAAAGAAACCAAGGCGCCCGAGGGCTTTATCCCGGACGAAAACACCTATTATTTCGAGATTCGCCGTGACGGCGATCAGGCGGTCGTTGAAAATGAAACAGGCAGAGGATTTTTGAACTATCCGATCAAGGGAACGCTGCGAATCATCAAGGCGGACAGCGAGGATACGACACGTCGGCTGTCGGGTGCGGAGTTTACCGTCTATAACGACGTCAACGAAAACGGCGTCTACGATGAAGCTGAGGATTTGCCGGTCGGTGTGATGACCGAGCGCAGTCAGGGCGTGTATGAGCTGTCCGGGCTTTACGCGGGCAAATATTTGGTCAAAGAAACACGCGCCCCGCGCGGATATACGGCGGATGACAATTATTATGCGTTCGACGTCGACGGCGGCGCGGACTACACGACCGACGGCAGTGGTGAGCAAAACCAACCCGCCGACGATCAGGAAAAAATTATTGCTTATTACGAAGACAAAGAGGAGTGGAAATAAATTATGAAAAAACTGAAACTGAATAGAAAACGAGTAATCGGAATATCCATGACAGCGGTGATGACTCTCACCGCTGTTTTTTTCTCCGGCGCGGCAGCTGCGGCGCCGAAGCCGCGGGAATATGAGGCGCGGGCAGCCGAGCAGATCATCACGGTGACGAACGACGCGGACAGCGGGTTGTTTCTCAACACTCCGATCAAGGGGACTGTGCAGCTGACCAAGGTGGACGCGGAGTATCCCGATCACAAGCTCGCGGGGGCAGAGTTCGCCGTATATGTCGACGTCAACGAAAACGGTAAATACGACCCGCAGATTGACAGCGAATACGATCGTTCTCCCGAGGAAAAGGACGGCGTATATACGCTTAGCGATATGCGTTTCGGCAAGTATCTCATCAAGGAAACTAAGGCGCCGGAGGGCTTTTATGCCGACCCGGAATACCATGCGTTCAGCGTAACCGAAAACGGCAAAACCGTCATCGTGGAAAACGAGGCGGGAATCGGATTTGTCAACGAGCCGATCAAAGGAACCGTCAGACTGACTAAAGCAGACAGCGAAAACGTCGGCTCCCTGCTTTCGGGGGCGGAGTTTACGGTATACCGTGATACCGACGGCGACGGAAAATACACGGCGGCTGCCGATTCGGTCGCAGGGGTTATGACCGAAACCGAAAAGGGTCACTACGAGCTGAAAGGCTTGCGCTATGGCAAGTATCTGATCAAGGAAACCAAGGCTCCGCGCGGCTTTATCGCCGATTCAAAATATTATGCGTTCAGCGTAACCGGCGAGAATGTTGTGTTGAAATGAGGTGGCGAAGATGAGGAGATTCAGGAAAGGTCTGCTGTCGGTATTCATCGTTTCGGCGGTTTTTGCTATGTGTATGTGCCTTTCGCCGTCAGCCTCGGCTGAGGAACGCACGGCGCCGTCCGAGCAAGTCATCGTGATTGAGAATGTTCCGGGCAGCGGGTTGTTTCTAAATCAGCCGATCAAGGGGAGCATAGACGGAACATTGCCGACCGAACCGACAACGACGTCGCAGAAGGCGGGGCAGTCGCCGCAAACGGGCGTATCCGATCATTCTGTATTATATCTGCTTTTTGCAGTTTCATTGATTGTGACAGGCGTGCTGCTGTATAAGGAAAGAAGGAACGCGCAATGAAGCTGAAGAATTTTTCAAAATCGGCAGTGCTTGCGGCGGTTTTGATGTTGACTGTGTGTTTTACGGTGAGCGCAGCGGAGAAGATCGAGATTACAACATCGGTGAAAAATGACGCAGCTGAATATACGGGCAATCCGTTTGATGAAAAAATCACTTTGGATAACGGCGAGTATCGGTTAGCGGGATTTAAATTAGTTAAAACGGAGAGTAAAATTCCAAAACCTGAAATCAGAAACGTCGTATTTCCGATCGGTGCGGATTCTGTGAACCCGGGAGATAAAATCCATACACCTGACGGCAAACAGACGGTCAAATCCGTTGAGATGATAGAGGTTCCGCAGAAAAACCGTCATATGGCAGCTGAAAAGTCGGTGGACTATCCGTTGATGACCGAAAAGCCAACCGCCCCCGCCGAAGCAATCGCAGCGGTAACGGATGAGCTTACCGAAAAGGAGGTGTCCGCTGCAATTCCGTTTGAACGGTTGGTAGAGCTTGAGCCTTACAGCTGGCACAATGATTTTTCGGTTACCATGACTATTCGTAACTACGACGCGTCATATTATGTTTTTGAGGGTGAAAGGGTTGAATATAACGACGAGCAGCCCGACATCATCAATCATCGGGAAGCATTGTACCAATATTTCGGATTATCGCCCGAACACTACCGTTTCGATCGAGCCGAGTATTCCTCTGCCGCTTATAACGATGAAAACGGTATACTTTGCCGCGACGTTCTGATCAGTGGCGCACGGTATGCGGCAAGGTATCGGGCGCGGTATAAAGGAAATGTACCGTTGCCTGATACGACGGTTTTGCAAATGCGTGCGTTTTATGAAATACCGAATCCGAGCGCCAAAACGGAGTATGTTCATCATTTCAAGGCGGAATATGTGCCGATCGAACCCGCAAAGCTCAATATACCTATGGCGGCAGCGGCGTCATTAACGCTCGCGGTCTGCGGCGTGTTTTTCGGGATTCTTCTTATCCGAAGCAAAAACATTCGCCTGTACGACGATCGCGGCAAGCTGCTTTATGCGGGATATATCAAGGGCAAAATCGCCGATTTATCCAAGATCAGGCGCGATGAGCATTTTCGCATAACCGTTAAAATATCCAAGGGCTATTGCAAACGTCATTTGCAGGAAACAGTCCGACTGATCGGAAACGGGGAGGTCATACGGGAGGTAACGGTTGCCGAGCCGCAGGAAACGGTAATAACATTGTGATATAAAACTAAAACGCAGCCGGATGAATATTCAGCTGCGTTTTTCATTTGAAAGGGTTGATCTATATGCCAAAAAGAATCAACGCCGACAATGTTAATGTCAAAGGGTCTGTCCGCCGCAGAAAGATCATAGCGGCGGCGGTGATTCTTTGCGTGTTCTTTTTGATTGAGATGTATCTTGCCTATAATTATTTAGCCTATAAAGCCATAGCGAACAACTATTCGTCGGAGATCGAAGCGCTGGCGCTGGCGCTTTTCTATCTGTTCAGGAATTTTTGCCTGCCGTTGAATTTCCATACGCTGACCGAATGCTTTTTGTGCTGCATGAGGGTGTGGTATTTCAATATCGGCGTGCTGCTGATTCTGCTTTTATCGGTTCGTCGGCAGGACAAGTACAGCGGTATGGAGAACGGCTCGGCAAGGTGGGCGAATAAAGCAGAGCTGGAATTGGTTAAATCGCGCAGCATTATGGGCGAGATTCCCGTTGCACACGGAATCGGAATAAACCCTGATAATTATAACATCAATAATCTGAATACGGTGGTTGTGGGTGCCGCCGGCGCGGGCAAGTCGTTCGGCGTCATGATTCCCGAAATCATGTCTATGTTCGGAAGCTACATCATTACCGACGTTAAAGGCGATTTATATAAGTGGACGGCAAAGCTGCTTTCGGAAAACGGGTATAAAGTTCGGGTATTTAATCTTGAGAATCTTAAGTTCTCTAACAGTTTTAATCCGATTGTGTATTGCGAAACCGACACGGACATAGACAAGCTGGTAAATGCCTTTGTACTAAATTCCCGTCGGGAGGGAGCAAGCACGGGGGACAGTATTTGGGAGGATACGCTGTCAATGCTTTTATTCGCCCTGATTCGATATGTCGTTGATAATCCCGACGAAGAAAAAACGTTTTACCGCTGTCTTCGATTGGCAAATTCCATTGAAATCGTTAACGGCAGAATAGCTCCGTACTGTGAATGGCTGAAAATTATGGAAAGGCTTGAAGCGGAGGAGCCGGATAATTCAGCTGTTATAAACTGGCGTAATGTTTGCGTTGCCGCACCTGAAACATTGCAGTCGGTAGTTATATCACTGACATCTCGTTTGAGATTGTGGGCAAACGAAGATCTTCGTATTTTAACAATGACCGATGAAATGGACTTTGACCGTCTTCCCGAAGAAAAAACGGCGATTTTTCTTATCATGCCCGAGGGAGATTCAACCTTTCGGTCGATCTCGTCCATGTTTGTATCAACGGCGGTCGAAAGGCTGAAAAAGATTGCGAAGCAGAAATATAACGGCAGGCTCCCTATGCTTGTTTCGTTTGAGCTTGATGAGTTCGCGAATATAGGCACGCTTCCGAATTGG
>JBJEQI010000244.1:0-1645 GCA_051881675.1 Acutalibacteraceae bacterium | reverse complement strand
ACTGCACGGGGCATTTCACAGGCACAGGTATGCACGGCGGGAAAATCTTTCTTAGAGCCTGCAAAACGCCGAAAAATCTTCCCGCGCAGGTCACCTGCGAAAAGGCGGGTGACGAGGATATAGCAGAACTTACACCCTATCTTCGCGAATACTGCGGCGTTTTCGGGCTGGATATAGATGAGATTCAAAGAGAGGATTTCTTCGTCTTAAAGCCGAACGCCAAAAATCCCTATAAAAAGCTGTATACCCAAAACTAACCTTGCTTTCTTCTGTTATACATATAAGTATACTTTTCTTTCCCCCTCCATGCGGCGGCGGTGCGGCTATGCGCTGTCGCCGCATACTTTATAACATATCCTGCCGCCGTCTGCGCATACTATATAAGCAAGCGCAACAAAAGTATAAAAGGGGTTAGATCATATGTGCACAAGCATCGCGTCAACGGGCAAAGAGTTTTACTTTTCGCGCAACATGGACCTTGACTATGAATTCGGCGAGCATATCGTTATCACACCGCGGGGGTTTAACTTAAAGCTGCGGCGGGCGGGCAATCTTTCGCGGCATTATGCCGTGATCGGCATGGCGGCTGTTTTCGACGGCTACCCGATGTACGCAGAAGCGGCAAACGAGCGCGGGCTGTGCATGGCGGGACTGCGTTTTGCAAACAACACCTATTATTCCCCCACCGCGGCGGCAAACAAGATCAATATCACGCCGTATGAGCTGATACCGTGGCTGCTCGGTAACTGTGCCGATCTGGCCGAGGCCAAATCCCTGCTGCAAAAGACCAATATCATCGCCGTTCCGTTCAGCAATACCGTTCCGCTGGCGCCGCTTCACTGGCATATTGCGGATAAAACGGGTTCGATCGTCGTCGAATCTACCGAAAGTGGGCTGCACGTCTACGACGATCCCGCGGGAGTGCTGACCAACAATCCCGGCTTTGATTTTCAGCTTCAGAATCTGTGTCAGTATATGAATCTCACCGTCAACCGACCGAGTAACTGTTTCAGCCAAAAGCTGAAATTAAAGCCTTTCAGCGCGGGGCTGGGCGAATTCGGTCTTCCCGGCGACTATTCCTCCGCCTCGCGGTTCGTCAAGGCGGCGTTTTTGTCGCTGAATACGACGCTCGGCGAAGACGAGATCGAAAATGTAACCCAGCTGTTTCATCTGTTGGCCGCCGTGTCGATGGTCAAGGGATGCGTCATCGCCGACAGCGGAAAGCCCGCGATCACGACCTATTCCGTCTGTATCAGCGCAAATAAGGGCATTATCTACTATACATCCTATCAAAACAGCCGCATCAGCGCTGTCCGCCTGTTCAGCGAGGATATCGAATCGCGCTCGCTGATCGAATATCAGCTAGACAAAACGCAAAGCGTGCTGTATAACAATTAAACCCGAAAAAAACGGTAAAACCGCAGGTTTTACGCTTGAAATGAGCGGATGCAGCGTGTATAATAGTATTCGTAAAGTCAAATACGGCACCGCCAAAACAGCGGTCGCCGAAAAGGAAGGACAAAGCCAATGAAACTCCAATTTACCAAAATGCATGGATGCGGAAACGATTATATATATTTCAACTGCCTTGAAAAAGAGCTTCCCGACCCGAACGCTCTTTCAATCAAGCTGTCCGACCGTCATT
>JBJEQI010000243.1:0-1645 GCA_051881675.1 Acutalibacteraceae bacterium | reverse complement strand
TAAGGACGTAGGTCGGGTAACCGGCGCGAGAGTTCGAGTCTCTCCTACTCCGCCAAAATGAAAATCCGTTCTCGTAAGAGGGCGGATTTTCATTTTGTATTATTCATTTTTCATTATTCACTATTCATCATTCATACGGATTTTCATAATGAAGAATGAATAATGAAATCGCTGCGCTGATGAATAATGAATAATGGATACGCTATTCTTACCGACCGAACAGGCAATTTGGGAACGGGGAATTATGTTTACGGCGATATTGATGAATCGAAAAACTCCCGCATACTGAAAAAGCCAATCCCGCTCGGGATTGGCTTTTATCTACTGATCAACTAAGACCATTTTTATGACAGCCCGACCGCCAAAAGCCGAGAGGAAACGCTCCTATGCTTCCTCTCTGTTTTTAGTTCTTCTTGGTTGGTTTTACATTCAAATCCGGCTGAATCGTTCCGGCAATATTGCCATGGGCTTGCTCAAATGCTTGAATACTCTCCCTGATCAAAACGAGGATATGACTGTTCACAGACCTGCCCTCATAATCAGCAACAAATGCAAGTTTTTCTAACATTTCTTCCTCAATCCGAACCGAAACACTCTTGATAGCCATATATTTTCCCTCTTATAAACATATTATATGTTTATTTTATGTTCAATATGTGCTATAATGTGATGAATGGATATACGGTATATCTAAAATATTTTATCGAGGGAATATCTATGAGAGTAGCTGTTATCGGGTCGCGAGGGTTAAAAATTAATCATTTGGAACAGTTTTTGCCGAAGGAAACCACGGAAATTATTTCCGGAGGTGCAAAAGGGGTAGACACCTCGGCAAAGGAGTATGCTTTGGCAACAGGACTGAAGCTAACCGAGTTTTTACCCGAATACACACGATACCGCCGCGCTGCGCCATTGAAACGGAATATTGCTATTATTGAAAATGCCGACTTAGTTTTGGCGTTTTGGGACGGCACCTCTTCCGGTACAAAATTTGTCATTGAGTACTGCCGAAAGCACAATATCCCGATCAGGGTATTTAACCGTTAAGCCCAATAACGGTATACCAAAAAAGCCAATCCCGAGCGGGATTGGCTTTTTGCAATAGGGAAGACGGATTACCTTATAAACCGCCGCATCAGTCTTCGATTGCCGCCTTGCGGGCAAACAGCGGGCGGACGACCGCGGGGTCAAACTTGGGCCTTCTGTCGTAGGTATACAGCCCGTTTTGCTCCTGCTCAACGTCGGTCAGCTGCGTGTAGCAGAAAGCAAAAATATGCTCATTATCCAGCATCGCGTCATTAAGCCCCTTCAGGCGGTTCAAAAACTCTTCTTCCGTTGTCGGGTCGTCGCCGTACCCCCAGCCCGCAACGCTGTCGTCCAGCATCCATCCGAGCCCGCCGTATTCGCTGACAAAAAACGGCTTGGTGCCATCATATTTCTGACCGCACTTATGCCATGCCTCGCCGACCTTGCCCTTATCAATATCGGCGTAGCTCTGCCTGAAGGTTACGGGGTTCTGATCGTAGTTATGCACGTCGTAAATATCCGTTGTGATGGTTTTGCCGTTGGCAACAATATGCTCGCCGCCGCTCGCCTCGATGCACGGACGCGAGGGATCAACCGCCTTTGTGGATTTATATAAAAA
>JBJEQI010000242.1:0-1646 GCA_051881675.1 Acutalibacteraceae bacterium | reverse complement strand
TTTTCGCTGAATTTGAGCGCATACCGCTCGCACGCCGCCTTGATCTTGCTCATGACCGCACGCGGGCTGATGCCCGACGAATCGGGCGTATCGGAATAATATTTCAGATCAAATGAGGCAAAGGTGGATTTTTCCAGCGGAACATCGCGGTTGATCTCGTCATAAATCATTTTTGCGGCGATAAACCGCACGCACTCGCACATTTTACCACCCGCAAAGCCGGAATCGCCGCAAAGGCGGCAGGTGTATTTCGGCTCGAGATCTTCCGGCGCAATGCCTGCGCTTTTCAGCAGTTCGGCGCGGTATGCCTGAAGCTGAAGACTCTCCTTTTCCGCTTTGTCAAAGTCCACCGCCTTGCCCGAGAGCTTGCGGCGCACGGCGTCGGAATAAACCGAGCTGATCTGGCTCTCGAGCGCGCGAAGCTCAGGAATGTCCGCATAAAGCTTCTGCTTGGCCGCCTCGGCGCGCTGCTTTGCCGCCTCGTGCCTGCGCGCGACTTCCTCAAGCGCGCGAACGTAATAATCCGATGAACCCGCCATGAAAATCACCATCCAATGCTGTCAAAGTCGTTAAAACTGTTTTTGATCTTTTCAATATCATAAGACGTTTTGCGTGTCGATGACTTATCCGCCGTCGCCTTGTCCGCTTTTTCAATATCGCCGACCGTTTTGACGCCGCCCGCGTGCCACTCGGTAAGCACCTTGTCAATATAGGGGAAGCTGACCTTCCCCGTGCGGTCGACGCAGATATTATAAGCCGCTTCGAGCATATCCTTCTTAAATTCAAACTCCAAGACCCATTTATCGGCAAGCGCCGTCTGCTTTTTGGTCGGCTTGACAAGATCAAGGCCGAACGCCGAGCGAACAATGTTCCAGGCACTTTTCGACAGGTAGAGCTGATTGATTCGCTTTTCCGCGGAAACGAGGTCGGTCACATCGTTTTCCGCCCAGTCGACGCAGACTTTCTCAATATAGGAAAAATTGCGCTTGCCTTCGGAAACGGAATACTCCGCCGCCATCAGAATGACGGGAACGGGCAGACCGTATGTATCGTGCAGCCAGACGAGGGTCGACATCTGGGCGGCAGTGATCTCGCGCGAGAGCCGCTTTTGAATCTCGTCAAAGAGGAATTTCAGCTCTTCATCCCCTGCCGCGCGGCGCACCGTTTCCTCTCTTGTCGGCTTGCCCGAAACGATATGCGCGGGCTTTGCACCCGAAGCGGAAGATGCGCCTGTGTCTGCCGCGCAGGAGGGCGCCTTGCCCTCGGCAATCAGTATGCCGCACTCAGTCCAATATTCCAGACAATCACAGACATCCTCCGCGCAGATGCCGGTTGCATCGGTTATTTGCTCGATATAGTCGTCATTTCCCGAAAATCTAAAAAATGCAAGCAATACCTTGATCTGGTCACCGCTTGCAAGTTTTAAATGCTTCTCCGCAACCTCGCCCGGAACGGCGAGCATGGAACCGAGAACCGACGGGTTTACAGAAAATTTCAATCCCCGACAGTCCTTTCGTTATTCTTTGGATTTAACAAGATTATCGGCAAAGTCGATTAAAGTCTTGAGTGAATCGCTGTCCAGCAGGCGGCTGAACATCAGCAGACTTTTTTCGTCAACGCTTAAATTGGCAAAACTGTCTACCTTC
>JBJEQI010000241.1:0-1646 GCA_051881675.1 Acutalibacteraceae bacterium | reverse complement strand
TACCGAAGGGCTGAAAAAGGTCTGCATCGTCGGCGGAGGCGTCGGCTGTGCGATCGCGCTGCCGATCGCGCAGAAGCTGCATGAGCAGGGCTGCGAGGTGACCTCTGTCATTGGCTTCCGTTCCAAGGATCTGCTGATTTTGGAGGATGAATTCAAGGCGGCGTCGGAACGCACGGTCGTGATGACCGACGACGGCTCTTACGGCAGGCAGGGCAATGTCTGCGTGCCGCTGAACGAGATGTTTGAAAACGGCGAGACCTTTGATGAGGTCATCGCCATCGGTCCGCTGATTATGATGAAATTCGTGGTCGCCGCCACCCGCCCGACAGGCATTCCCTGCGTTGTTTCGATGAATCCGATCATGATCGACGGAACGGGAATGTGCGGCGGCTGCCGACTCACCCTGAATCAGGACGGCAAGCGCGTGACCAAATTTGCCTGCGTGGACGGCCCCGATTTCAACGGGTATGAGGTCGATTTCGACGAGGCGATGGAGCGCGGCGTGATGTATCGTGACTTTGAGCGCCACGCATATGATGAAACCTGCAATCTTCTTAATAAGGAGGTCAAATAACATGGCAAAACCGAATATGTCTCCTGAAAAGAACCCGATGCCGTCGCAGGCGCCTGAGGTTCGTGCGCATAACTTTTTAGAGGTAGCCACAGGCTATTCGCAGGAAACGGCGGTGGACGAGGCGCTCAGATGCCTTTCCTGCAAGCATATGCCCTGCGTTTCGGGCTGTCCGGTGAATATCCGTATCCCCGAATTTATCGCCAAGGTTAAAGAGGGCGATTTTGAAGGGGCTTATCAAATTATCAGCGAATCCTCTTCGCTGCCCGCCGTTTGCGGCAGAGTCTGCCCGCAGGAAACGCAGTGCGAGAGCAAGTGTGTTCGCGGAATCAAGGGCGAGCCTGTCGGAATCGGCAGACTGGAGAGATTTGTCGCCGACTGGCATAACGCTCATGCAAATGAAGCGCCGAAGACCGCGCCCTCAAACGGGCATCGTGTCGCTGTCGTCGGGTCGGGACCGTCGGGTCTGACCTGCGCGGGAGATCTTGCGAAAAAGGGATATAAGGTAACTGTTTTTGAGGCACTCCACACCGCGGGCGGCGTTCTGGTTTACGGAATCCCCGAGTTCCGTCTGCCCAAGACCATTGTGCAAAAAGAGGTTGATAATCTGATCGCAATGGGCGTTGACGTGGAAACGAACGTGGTTATCGGCAAGACGCTGACGGTTGACGAGCTGTTTGAGCAGGGATTTGAGGCTGTGTTTATCGGCTCGGGCGCGGGTCTGCCGAACTTTATGGGCATTCCCGGCGAGTCGTATAAGGGTGTGTATTCCGCCAATGAGTTCCTCACCCGCAGCAACCTGATGAAAGCCTATGAGGAAAACCCCGTTACCCCGATCATGAAAGGCGGCAAGGTCGCCGTTGTCGGCGGCGGAAACGTCGCGATGGACGCGGCGCGCACCGCACTTCGGCTCGGCGCGGAAAAGGTATATATTGTCTATCGCCGCTCGATGGAGGAGCTTCCCGCCCGCCGCGAGGAGGTGGAGCACGCCATTGAAGAGGGAATTGAGTTCAAACTGCTCAACAACCCCGTTGAGATATTGGGCTATGAGAATCCCGACGATCGGCGCGACCCC
>JBJEQI010000240.1:0-1649 GCA_051881675.1 Acutalibacteraceae bacterium | reverse complement strand
AGATCAAGCGCAATTATAAAAGAGATCGCCTGATTCTGCGCTCGCTGTGTTGTGAGCAGATCGTAAGTTCATCGGGGCTTTCATGCAGGCAGACAGGCGCGGATGAGCTGACTGTTTTGCTTGACTCGCCCGATCAAAAGCAGAGTGCCATGAAAATGCTCACCGAGCGGTTCGATATTGATGAAATCAAGGTGTTTGAGCCGTCGCTGAACGATATATTCGTTGAATATGCGAGCGATCCGTCGGCAAACGGCGCGGCGGACTTCTCGTCGCCCGACGAGCGGTAAGGGGGGACGGATGATGAAACAATTTAAGACGATTTTAGGCTTTGAGCTGAAATATTACTTCAAAAACAAGCTGTTTGTCGGTGTAACGGTATTCCTTGCGGCGGTGATCGCGCTGGTTATGTTTTTCCCCCGCATTGCGGACGCATTTGAAAACAATGCCGCATCGGCGGACGGTCGTCCGGTCATGCTGGTCGCCGCCGATACCGATGAAAACGCCGCTTATATCGGCAAGGCGTTTTCGCAGACGTTTGCCGACTATGAGGTGGTGACAGCGAAAAACGATGAAAAGAGCATCAAATCCCGCATCACCGAGGGAGATGCTGAGTGCGCGTTTGTGTTCAAGGGACTGACCGCCTATACCTATTATGTTGACAACCTGTCGTTGTATGATTACAACACCGCTGCCGCCGACGCGGTGATTCAGGATATGTATCGCGTCAGCGCGCTGACCGAGAGCGGCATTCCCGCCGATCGGGCGGGGCAGATCATGGCGATGCAGCCGAAATCCGAAACCGTGAATCTCGGCGTGGATCAGATGCAGAATTTCTTTTATACCTATATCATGATCTTTGCGCTGTATATGGTGATCATGCTCTACGGTCAGATGGTGGCGATCAATGTTGCGTCGGAGAAAAGCTCCCGCGCGATGGAGGTGCTGATCACCAGTGCAAAGCCGGTTTCGATGATGTTCGGCAAGGTCATCGCCTCCTGCATAGCGGGATTTGTTCAGCTGATATGCGTGTTTGGCTCGGCGTTTGTGTTCTTCAACCTCAACAAATCCTACTGGGCGGGCAACGAAATCGTCAATTCGATCTTTAATATTCCCGCCGATCTGCTGATTTATATGCTGCTGTTCTTCCTGCTCGGGTTCTTCATCTATGCGTTTATGTACGGCGCAGTCGGCTCGACCGCCTCGAAGCTGGAGGACGTGAACACATCGGTTTTGCCGATCACCTTCCTGTTCATCGGCGCGTTTATCGTGGTTATGTATTCCATGGGCGCGGGCGATATGGACAGTCTGTTGATGAAGGTTTGCTCGTATATTCCGTTTACCTCGCCGATGGCGATGTTCACGCGCATTGCGATGAGTACGGTGCCGTTCTATGAGATCGCTATATCGGTGGCGATTCTGATCGGGTCGGTATTCGGCATCGGCGTGCTGTCCGCCAAGATATACCGCGTCGGCGTTCTGCTCTACGGAACAACTCCGAAGCTCGGCTCGATCATCAAAACGGTGTTCAAGGCATAAGGCTTGGCTGTATGCACGGTGCACCGTGCGTCTAAAGCTTGTTCAGACAGTGAACTCCCCCTGAGATTTGAAACCTCAGGGGGAGTTCGTTATTTAGAAATGTTCGTAAAGAT
>JBJEQI010000239.1:0-6968 GCA_051881675.1 Acutalibacteraceae bacterium | reverse complement strand
AAATGCATCGTGGCGATATTATATATCTGCGGTGACCCCTCCATATCGTTGCAAAGCGTATCTATCTCGATTGCAGCTGTTTCGGTAGTTTTTCCGTTTTTTCTGCCCTCTACAATCATGCACTCGTTATACTGACGGAGGTCATTATCATCAACAAAACCGAAAAGCGCTTGAAACCGTGCTTTTTGGAACGGTTCGAGCTTCAGGGGCGTGCCGATCTTGCCTGTCGGCAATTTACAAAAACGCTCAATGAAGTCTATATGCTTTTTGGCAATTTCATAGTCAAAGTGAAACTCATCGGGGGAGTAATACCGATTCAGCAATATTTCGGACTGCCGTTTCATTTTTTCACTTGCATTTATTTTACCGTCATATAACGCTGTAAAATAAGCCTCGAACTCGGTCATTTTGTATCTCCGCGAACAAAATTCAGAAATTCATCTTGCTGCACATCGGCGCTCGGAAGTGAATCATCAATCTGGCGCATAACAACAGAAAAGTTTTTGATCAGGGAATTGTAGACATCCCCCTCGGTGCTCTTTTTTAAGCCGTATTGATTTGCGCCGTTTTGGTATTTCTCCACCCAGCCCTTATTAATCAGCACACCCTGCAACTTATTCAGTTCGCCGTTGAGGAACTCTGCTTTTTCCAACAATGCCGTCAAGCGTTCTTTCTTGCCGCCATCGGGCAATAATCGGATTTCTTTTTTGGTTTTCGCTAACTTTTTAATCATTTGACTGGTTTTTATCATCCTTTCTCATACTACACCCCTTTTGCGCTGTTTTGCGCATGGAAATGAACCTCCGCCCATCGGTCTCCTAAGCCGAATCGTTGCCGACGCAAGAGGGGGGAGTGCCATAGGGCTGCCCGCAGTTATCAAACTTGCATAGCAACTTCTTTTTTCTGACAAACGCGTGCGCGTCTTCTTGATCGTGACAATCCTTACACTCATACCTGAGGTTATCATGGTTAAGACTTATGCTGACGTCACTTATATTAGCTGATGTCAGCGGTATGATATGATGCACTATATATCCCAACTGTTCGCCGCATACCTCGCACATTCCGCCGTCAATAGCTATACGCTTAGCGATATACGATTCGCGACAGGATTGCCATGCCTTTGACTTGTAGAACTGTTTAGCAAATGGTTTGATACCATCACCCTCTCCCCAGTGATATAGACAATAATAAAAGCACCCTTTTTACAGAGTGCCGATCGAAAAAATATTTGTAGTTTTTTGAAAAAAGTTTGAAAAAACGCTTGACTTTTACACAAAGATAAACGAATTAAAAGTGGTAAATATCTCAAAGAAAGAGCCGAGTAACATCGGCTTTTTCTTTTTCCTCTCCATACCGCCCGCCGCTTATAACGGTGAGCGGTATGTTAAGATAGGAGAAATATGTCTGCGCCGCGTTCCCCAACGCATGATCGGCGCTCCCTCCCTGCGGCACTATGCCGCCCTCCGAAATAGGCATATTTTGATAGTTATATTATAACAGATATAATCGTAACAAAAGTAACAAGTTTTATTTATTGTTTTTGAGGTATCGGTAACAAGCCATTTTAACGCCTGCCTCCGTGTTTCCGCCGCCGATAGAAAATGCTACCTGACGCCAATTCAGCCCGTTAATAAACCGCAATTGAAATATCTGCCGGGTTAAGCTGTCGGGAATGTCTGCAATATAGCGTTCAAGTCTGTTTCGCTCATGCATACACTGGGTAATCTTTGCTTCGATGATCGCTTCCAGATCGACGATCTCGGCGATATACCGTTCCAGCTTGTTATCGGCGTTCGGCGATTTCGGCATGAACACACCAAAACTCACAAACATTCCCCGATTGGCAAAGGGCACCGATATGCCCGCATTCCCGACGACTTAGATGAAAAGAAAGCTGTTGTTACCATGAACGAAAACAAGGAGAAAAATGTCATCGACCTCTATCTGATTGCGGGTCAGTCGAACGCTGCCGGTTACTCAGACAGCGGCAACCTCAGCGGCGTGTTTAAAAACGTCTGGTTCGCGGGCGAGGTCGACAAAATGAGATTGACCGGCAGAAGCAGCATGACGACGATGGATTCCGCGTCCTACCTCAAGTTCGTTAAGGCAGGATACGGCATACAGTCAAACAAAGTCGGTCCTGAATACGGCATGGCAGAGGTGTTCAACGACTATTACGGCGGCGATTATCCCGTGCTGCTCTTAAAATCGGCTGCGGGCGGAACGGCGCTCCACGACGAAACCGACGGCCAATGTGGCGACTACGGCAACTGGTATCCCCCCACTATGTGGAAAGGTCAGAAAGCCGACCCCTCAAAGGCGGCAATGGGCGTTCAGTACTACAATTTGGTAGAAAATCTGAAACTCATCTGCGCGAAGCTGACCGAAGATGGCTACACCCCGAAGGTCCGCGGTATGGTATGGATGCAGGGCGAGAGGGATCTCGGCAGAGATTATTCATACAAGACACTGCTTACCGCGCTGATCAACGACATTCGCAAGGACGTCGCAGAAGTCACCGGTGACAAAGAGGCGCTCGAAATGCCGTTCATCATCGGCAAGATCGCAACCACCTTCGGCTCGTACAATAATCCGGACGTTCCCTCATTCAACACGATGCTGGAACAGGTTGCCGCCAGCATGAAAAACGTCTACACCGTCGAAACCTCCGACCTGATCATCGTCGGACCGGGCGAAGAGGTACTCGGAACAGACATTTACCATTTCAATGCCAAGGACGCCGAAACGCTCGGTATGCGCTTTGCGCAGAAGCTGCTTGAGCACTACTCGGCAAAATAAAGCGAAGGCGGCTGTTCCCGCATCCGCAAAAACAGCAAAAAACATCCCGCGACCGAATCCGATCGCGGGATGTTTTCCTGTAAATTTTCATGTAAAGCTATACAGCCGGCGGTATTTCGCGGGGGTCATCCCTTTGGACTTGCGAAACAGATGGTAAAAGGTTGAAATGCTGTCAAACCCGCTCTCCGCGGCAATATCCGCAATATCGCTGTAAGTGGTGGTCAGCATGGCGCAGGCGTGTTCCAGCCGCAGGTCGTTCAGGTAAGTATTAATCGTTGTACCTGTGTATTTCTTAAACATGCGGCAAACATGCTCGCGGCTTCTCCCCGTTGCGGCAATAATATCGCCCGTCTTTTCGGAAAACACCTCGAGGCTTGTCAGCGAATCGTAAAAACGGCAAAACCACTCGGGGGCAGCGGCAATTCTCACGCCGTCGGGATACGACGCGGCTTCACAAACGGCGGACTCACCCGCCCCGCTGTCAAAACTGAATGTATCCGACAAGCCTATCCCTCCCTGCGCGCGGGGCGCGGCAAATTATTTTACAATGCTTCCCTCTTTAACGCCGAAAGCCGCGTTTGACTCATCGGTGTCGATGTGCATAGCCAGCGCGAATTTTTCGCTGACGCGGATAACAACGTCGTCAAACACACAGCCGCGGACGTCCGAATACGCCTTGACGCTGACGATCTCCTTATCCTGAACGCCGAAACGCTCTGCGTCGGCGGGGGTCATGTGGATATGGCGCTTGGCGACGATAACGCCCTTTGAAAGCTCGAGCTCGCCCGCAGGGCCGATCAGCTTACATCCGGGGGTTCCCAGGGTATCGCCCGACTCGCGAATAACGGCGTCGACGCCGATCGAGCGGGCGTCGGTCGCAGAAAGCTCCACCTGCGATTCGGGGCGGACGGGGCCGAGAATGCTCACGCCTGCAAGCTCTCTCTTCGGGCCGACAACCGTCACCCTCTCGACGCAGGCAAACTGACCCGGCTGAGAAAGATCCTTTTTATTGGTAAGCTCATACCCCTTGCCGAAAAGCGTTTCGAGCGCCTCGGCGGAAAGATGCACGTGCCTTGCTGATGTTTCGATGATAAACTTATCCATGATAAACTGTCCTTTCCTTGCGGTGCCGGCGGCCGCGCAAGATCGCGGCGGCGGGCACGCTTCCTATAAATTCAGCAACACTATTTTACCAAAGTCCGAAGCATTTTTCAAGGGGATTCGGCGAAGTTGGGCGGAGAAACTGAAAAATACACAAAATTGATTAAAATAAATCAATAAAAATGATTAATTTTGTCACTTGAAAAGCCATCCTGCATATGGTATTATAGTAACATCTTATAAAAGACTGCGACAAGGACTATTAGCCGCGCCGAGCCTTTCAGAGAGCCGCCGTTTGGTGCAAGGCGGCAGGAACGCGCCGTGAACTCCCCTTTGAGTCGCCGGATGAACGCCCGATCGGCTTCGGGTCAGTAGTTTCGGACGGAGTAATTTCGCCGTTATCGGAAATTCGGTGCAGCCGCGAACCGCCGAAATGTGCGGAATACAGGCTGCATCGGCAAAGAGCGCTCCCGTTTGTGCGAGCGAAATAGAGTGGTACCGCGTGAGAATCATCTTTCGTCTCTATAATCAGCGACGGGGGATTTTTATTTTACAAAAAATCCGCCCGATCGGTTCACTATTCATTACGGAAAGGAATTCATCATGGAAAATTATCAGAAATACAAACGGCAGTATTTTATGCCGCCTGTCTGCACCTATGACTGGGTGAAAAAAGATCATATCGACAAGCCGCCGATCTGGTGCAGCGTCGACCTGCGCGACGGCAATCAGGCGCTGATCGAGCCGATGAGTCTGGATGAAAAGCTCGAGTTTTTCAAGCTGCTCGTCTCAATCGGCTTCAAGGAGATCGAGGTCGGATTTCCCGCCGCGTCGGAGACGGAGTATAACTTTTTGCGCACGCTGATCGAACGCAATATGATTCCCGACGACGTGACGGTTCAGGTTTTGACCCAGGCGCGCGAGCATATCATCAAAAAAACCTTTGAGGCAGTCAAGGGCGCGCCGCACGCCGTGATTCATTTGTATAACTCCACCTCTGTCGCTCAGCGCGAGCAGGTGTTCCGCAAATCCAAGGAGCAGGTCAAGAAAATCGCCGTTGACGGCGCGGTTCTGCTGAAAACCCTTGCCGATGAGACCGAGGGGAATTTCTCGTTCCAGTACAGCCCCGAAAGCTTCCCCGGAACCGAGGTCGACTATGCGCTGGAGGTATGCAACGCCGTGCTCGACGTGTGGCAGCCGACCAAGGAGAATAAAGTCATCATCAACCTCCCCACCACCGTTGAAAACGCCATGCCCCATGTTTTCGCGACCCAGGTGGAATTCATGAGCAAAAACCTCAAATACCGCGACGCGGTCACGCTTTGCCTGCATCCGCACAACGACCGCGGCAGCGGCGTTTCCGATGCGGAACTCGGCATTTTGGCGGGCGCCGACCGCATTGAGGGAACCCTTTTCGGCAACGGCGAGCGCACGGGCAACGTCGACATCATCACGCTGGCGATGAATATGTTTTCGCACGGCGTCGACCCGGGGCTGGATTTCTCCGATATGCCCGAGATATGCCGCATCTACGAGCGGCTGACGCGCATGGAGGTGTCGATGCGCCAGCCGTATGCGGGCGAGCTTGTGTTCACCGCGTTCTCCGGCTCGCATCAAGACGCTATCTCCAAGGGTATGGCGTACCGCGAGAACGGCAGGGAGAAGTATTGGACGGTCCCCTATCTCCCGATCGACCCGAAAGACGTCGGCAGAGAATACGATTCCGACGTTATCCGTATCAACAGCCAGTCGGGCAAGGGCGGCGTCGCCTATGTTCTCAAGCAAAGCTTCGGCATGACCCTCCCCGACCGCATGAAAGAGGAGGTCGGCTATGCGGTTAAAGCGGTATCCGATCACGAACACAAGGAGCTGACTCCCGAAAATGTGTATCGCATTTTTGAGGATAGGTATATCAACTCCACCCGCGTTTTCGATGTGACCGAGTGCCACTTCAAGCAGGTGGACGACGGTATTATCGCCGACGCAACCATCGCCTACGGCAATGAAACCCGCACGATCACCGCCAACGGCAACGGCCGTCTTGACGCGGTAAGCAATACGATCAAAGAGTTCTTCGGTATCAGCTATGAGCTGACGGTCTACGAGGAGCACGCGCTGTCCACCGGTTCGTCATCAAAAGCGGTTTCCTATGTCGGAATCTCCAAAGACGGCAAAATGTATTGGGGCGTCGGGCTGGATGAGGATATTATCAAATCATCGATCAAGGCGCTGACCAGCGCGGTCAACAATCTTGACAACATCGACACCGCCGTTCTCAAAGACCCGCGGCTGACCGAGATACTCAACTATATTCAGGAAAATTATATCGACGTGACGCTCGACGACATCGCCGAGAAGTTTTCGCTGACCAAGCCCTATCTTTCCAAATATATTAAGGAAAAGTCGGGTATGACCTTCGGCGACACCGTCAAAAAAATCCGCATGAAAAAAGCGCGCACCCTGCTGAAAAACCGCAGTATGACGGTGGAAAGCATTTCCGAGGCGGTGGGATATCAGAATGTCGAGCATTTCAACCGCCTGTTCAAACGCGCCTACGGCATGACTCCCGTGCAGTACCGCAACCGCGGATAACAGCCGTTTTTTCACTCGCATGAATCTTAAGCAAATATTAATCTTTTCAGCCTTGAATGTTAAACTGTGCGCTGATATACTGTATTTGCAGACCGATCGGTACCGACTCGGCACCGATCGGTCTTTTTGAATGAAAAATAAGGAGTATTGCCGCAAAATGATCCGATCGCTGAACAAAATAACCGACTGTTTTCACGCGCATAAAGCCGATTGCCGCAATCTTGACAGCGTATTTGTAAAATATGCCCATATGGTTGAAAACAACGGAGAATACCGCAGACTGCGCACCTTTACCCAGCACGGTCAAACCTCCTGCTATCTGCACAGCGTTTCCGTAGCGTATTATTCGCTGAATCTTGCCGCGCGGCTGCATCTGAAATATAACGCCCGCTCGTTGATCATGGGCGCCATGCTTCACGATTACTGTCTGTATGACTGGCACATTGCGTCGAAAGACCGCCGAAAATGGCACG
>JBJEQI010000238.1:0-7004 GCA_051881675.1 Acutalibacteraceae bacterium | reverse complement strand
GGGGCGCTTCATTTCCGACAGGGCGTTTTGCACCTATTTTGAAGCGGTGAAGCCGATGCTCCCGCCCGGAATCGCGGTCAACATTGTTTCGGTCTATCAGGCGGCGCGGCCGATTCCGCCCGTGCGCCTCACAAACGAGCAGCGCCGCATTTACGAGTGCGTGGCAAACAGTGAAAAGGGCGTTCGCCGCGAGCGATTGCTTGAAATATTCGGGCTGGAAGAGAATGCGCCGATTCTGCGCGAAATGGTCGAGCTCGGCGCGCTGACCGTGGCGGAGGACGCTGTTCGGCGTGTCGGCGACGCGAGCGTAAAAATGGCGAAAATCCGCGAATTTGAGTCGGAGGACGAGTTTGATCTAGCCTTTAGGCAGCTGACCCCCAAGCAAAAGGCGGTCGCCGATTTTCTCGGCGAAGTCACAGCCGCCTCAATTAAAGAGATCAGCTATTTTACTGGGGTTACCTCTGCCGTCACAACCGCGCTGTGCAAAAAAGGCTTCATCGAGATCTACGATGAGGAGATTCTGCGCAGTCCTTATGAATCGGTCGGCGAGGGGGTCATGACGCCGATTCGTCTGACCGATGAACAGCAAGCGGCATATGAGGGTCTGACCGCCCTCGGCAATGCCTGCCGAACCGATAAAAAAGGGAGCGCCGCTCTGCTTTACGGCGTGACCGGCTCGGGCAAAACGCAGGTGTTTTTGCGGCTGATCGACGATGTGATCGGCGCGGGGCGCGGCGTGATCGTCATGGTGCCCGAGATCGCCCTGACCCCGCAGACGATGAATATTTTTCGCCGCCGCTACGGCGACCGCGTCGCCATATTTCACTCGGCGATGAGCATCGGCCAGCGAACCGACGAGTGGAAGCGGGTGAAAAGCGGCGACGCGCGAATCGCAGTCGGAACGCGCTCGGCCGTCTTTGCGCCGTTTTCCGATCTCGGTCTGATTATTATGGACGAGGAGCAGGAACACACCTATAAATCCGAAAGCACGCCGCGCTATTCCGCTAAAGACGCCGCCAAATTCCGATGCGTGGCGAACAATTGCCTGTTCGTAATGGCGTCCGCCACCCCCTCGGTCGAAACCTTCTCGGCGGCAAAAAGCGGCAGGATCCCGATGTTCACCATGAAAAAGCGCTACGGCGGGGTAAAGCTGCCCCGCGTGCGAACGGTCAATATGAAGGATCAGTATATGAAGGGCAATTTCGGGCTGCTCTCCGACGAGCTGTGCAATTCGCTGTCCGCGGTGCTGCACGCGGGCAAGCAGTCGATTCTGCTGCTCAACCGCCGCGGATATAACGTGCTGGTGACCTGCCGCAACTGCGGCGAGGTTAAAACCTGCCCCAACTGCTCGATCTCGCTGACCTATCACACCGCCAACAACCGCCTGATGTGCCACTATTGCGGCTATTCGGAGCCGTTCGAGCCGAAATGCGCCAAATGCGGCGATAAAAACATACGGCTGACGGGCTGCGGAACGCAAAAAGCTGAGGAGGATCTTCGCCGCATCTTCCCCTCGGCGCGCGTGCTGAGAATGGACGCAGACACCACCATGACCCGCTTTTCGCACGAAAAGAAGCTGAGCGCCTTTGCCAACGGCGAATACGATATTATGATCGGCACGCAGATGGTCGCTAAAGGGCTGGATTTCCCGAACGTAACGCTGGTCGGGGTGATCAACGCCGATCAGTCGCTGTTTGCGACCGATTACCGTTCGGCGGAGCGTTCGTTCAGCCTGCTGACGCAGGTGATCGGGCGATCGGGCAGAGCCGAGGAGGGGGAGGCGCTGATTCAGACCGTCGCCCCCGAAAATGAGATCATCTGGCAGTCGGCGGCGCAGGATTACGATAAATTCTATGAAACCGAGATCCTGGCGCGGCGGCTGCTGACCTATCCGCCCTACTGCAACATCTGCGTAGTCGGGTTTGTGGGGGAGGATAAAAAGCTGACCGATGATTGTGCCCATTACTTTTTTGAGCAGCTGACCAAGAACGCCGAGAGCGGCGGCGTCAAAATGATCATTCTCGGTCCGTCCCCCGCGGGCGTGCCAAAGATCGGCGGAAAATACCGCTACCGCATGATCATCAAGTGCAAAAACACCTCTGCTGTGCGGTCGCTGATTCGCGCACAGGTGATCGGCGTTATGAATATAAAGAAATATAAAAACGTGTCCGTCTTTGCGGACATCGACCCCGAAAGCATTATGTGAAGTGAGGTATTCATCATGGCAATTCGCGAAATAGTGAAAGTCGGCGACGACATTTTAACCAAAAAGTGCCGCGATGTCGAGGTATTCGACGAGAAGCTGCACCGCTTGCTCGACGATATGGCGCAAACTCTGAAAGCCGCCAACGGCGTTGGGCTTGCCGCGCCGCAGGTGGGGATTCTCCGCCGTGTGTGCATTGTTGACATCGGCGACGAAGACGGTCTGATCGAGCTGATCAACCCCGAAATTATCAAAGAATCCGGCTCTCAGCGCGATCTGGAGGGCTGTCTTTCCGCCCCCGGCAAGTGGGGCTACGTCACCCGCCCGAATAAAGTGACCGTTCGCGCGGCAGACCGCTACGGCAAAGAGTTCACAATCAGCGGAACCGCGCTGAAAGCGCGCGCATTCTGCCACGAGATCGACCACCTCAGCGGCGTTGTCTTCCTTTCAAAAGCCGATGAAATGATCGAAGAATAACGCGGAGGAGCAGTATGAAGATCGTATTTATGGGCACTCCCGATTTCGCGGTGCCCTGTCTTGAAGCGCTGATCGCTGCGGGGCATGATGTTGCCGCAGTTTTTACGCAACCGGATAAGCCTGTCGGCAGAAAGCAGGTGCTAACGCCGCCCGCCGTCAAGGTCTGCGCACTGGATCACGGCATTCCCGTGTATCAGCCGCAGTCGGTTAAAAAGGATATGGCGGCGCTCAATGTGATTCGCTCCGTCAGCCCCGACATCATTGTCGTGGTGGCATACGGCAAGCTTCTCCCGCCTGCCATTCTCACCGCCGCGCCGCACGGATGCATCAATGTGCACGCTTCGCTTTTGCCGAAATACCGCGGCGCATCACCCGTGCAGTGGGCGATCGTCTGCGGCGAAAAGACGACCGGCGTGTCGGTCATGCAGCTCGACGAGGGCATGGATGCAGGCGATATTTTAGCCCAAACTGCCTGCGATATTCCGTCGGATATGACTGCCGACCGCCTGTTTGAGCGGCTGAGTGCGCTCGGCGCCGATCTGCTGATCAAAACGCTGGGTGATATTTCGCGCGGCGAGATTGCTCCGACTCCGCAGGACGAGAGCCTTGCGACCTATGCGCCGATCATAACTAAAGAAGACGGACGGATTGATTTTCATAAAACCGCCGAAGAGATCAGCTGCCTGATTCGCGGGCTGAACGTCTGGCCCGTTGCCTATGCGTATTCGGGGGATCGGCGCGTCAAAATCTACGCCGCCGACGCGGTGGAATGCTCGAAGGCCGTCCCCGGCGAGATCGTTTCGCAGGACAAGCAGATCCTTATTCAGTGCGGCGGCAATACCGCGCTTTCCGTTAAAGAGCTCCAGCTCGAGGGCTCAAAGCGGGTATCCGTCCGCGATTTTCTCAACGGCAAAACGCTGGAAAGCCCGCTCCGCTAAAGCGGGAGACGGACGTAAATTTCCGTCTTCATATTAATACTCAATTTTCAATCGCAAAGGATGAACGTATGCAAAACGCGCGAACCGTCGCCGTTGAGGCACTGATCAAGCTGGATGCCGACGGCGCTTATTCCAATATCGTGATCGACAAAATGCTGTCGGAGCGGCAGCTGTCCAAGATGGATTCAGCTTTTGCCTCCGCGCTTTTTTACGGCGTGCTGGAGCGCAGGCTGACGATCGATCACATTTTATCGGGTTATCTTAAAAAACCGCTCGGTAAAACCGATTCCGCGGTCTTAAATATCCTCAGAACGGGAATCTGCCAGCTCAAATTCATGGACAAGGTTCCCGACAATGCCGCAGTCAATGAATCGGTCAAATGCTGTGTATATTTCAAGCGCGCGAGCGCCAAGGGTCTGGTCAACGCCGTGCTGCGCCGATTTATCCGCGACGGCAAGGCGATTCGCCTCCCGCGCGACGAAACTGCCGCGCTTTCGGTCCGCTATTCGGTGCCGGCGCCGATCGTCCGCTCGCTGCGCGATGATTACGGCAGTGAATGCGCCGAGGGCATCATGCGCGCGTTTTTGGATGAAAAATACCTCGCCGTGCGGGTCAATACCGCCAAAATCAGCACCGCCGAGTTTCTCAAAGAGCTTGAAAAGAGGGGAGTGCGCTTTGATGAATCGACGCTTTGCCGCGACGCGGTGAAAATCTACTCCTCGGGCAGCGTCAGGGAGCTGTTCGGCTTCAATGAAGGGCTTTTTCATGTGCAGGACATCGCGTCGGGGCTGTGCGTGCAGGCGCTCGCGCTCGATGAATCGTCCACTCTGCTGGACGTCTGCGCCGCCCCCGGCGGAAAGACGTTCACCGCTGCCGAGCAGACGAAGGGCGCCGTCGTCGCCTGCGATCTCTATCCGCACAAGGTGCGGCTGATCGAAAACGGCGCCGCAAGACTGGGGCTTCGCAACGTCCGAGCGGTGCAAAACGACGCATCGGTATTCAACGAGAGTCTCGGCAAATTCGACCGAGTTTTGTGCGATTTGCCCTGTTCGGGGCTTGGGATTTTGGGTAAAAAGCCCGAAATACGTTACAAAAATGTTACCTTTGTTGACAATCTTTCAAAAATACAGTATGATTTATTAGAAAAATCAGCAAATTATTTGTCGCTCGGCGGAATTCTTGTATATTCTACCTGCACTCTGCGCCATAATGAGAACGGGCAGGTTGCCGACCGATTTCTGCGCTCTCACAGCGATTTTGAGGCGGTGCCCTTGTTTCCTGAAATCCGCCGCGCTCATCACGAGCCGTCCAATCAGCTCACGCTGATGCCGCACATTCACCACACCGACGGTTTTTTCATATCGTCGTTTCGGAGGATAAAATAGCTTGGATTTTCACAGCGATCTTAAATCTATGACCCTCGAGGAGCTGACCGACGTCTGCCTGTCGCTCGGAATGAAGAAATTTCGCGCGGCGCAGGTTTTCGACTGGCTCTGCAAGGGTGTCGACTCGTTTGACGAGATGAAAAATCTGCCGAAATCCGAGCGCGCACTGCTCGCGGAGCGCTATTATATCTCGTCCGCTTCCATTGAGGAGAAATTTTGCTCCAAACTTGATGAAACGGTCAAATATCTTTATCGACTGAGCGACGGCGAGCTGATCGAATCGGTGGTTATGAAATATAAGCACGGTCGGTCGATTTGCGTGTCGACGCAGGTCGGCTGCTCCATGGGCTGCCGCTTTTGCGCCTCCACGCTAAACGGCAAAAAGCGCAATCTCACCGCGGGCGAAATTCTTTCGCAGATATTTACCGCCGAGCGCGATCTTTCGGTCCGCATTTCCAATATCGTTTTGATGGGAATGGGTGAGCCGCTCGACAATTACGACAACGTGGTGCGCTTTCTGCGGCTGGTGTCCGACGAGCGCGGGCTCAACATCGGAATGCGCCACATTTCGCTTTCCACCTGCGGTCTGGTCGATCGTATCGATCGGCTGGCGGATGAGCATATGCCGTTGACGCTTTCGGTTTCCCTGCACGCGCCGAACAACGAGATTCGCGATCAGATCATGCCTGTCAACAAAAAATGGCGTATTGAGGAGCTGCTTGGCGCCTGCAAGCGCTATATCGAGCAGACGGGCAGGCGCATTTCCTTTGAATATGCGCTGATCAACGGCGTGAACGATTCCAATGCGTGCGCCGATGAATTATCCCGGCGGCTTCGCGGAATGCTGTGCCATATTAATCTGATTCCCGCCAACCCCGTCGCTGAGCGCGGATATTCCCCGCCGAACATGGGGGATATTCTGCGATTTCAGCGTAGGCTCATTGATAACGGCATGAACGCGACTGTCCGCCGCACTCTCGGCGCGGATATTTCCGCTTCCTGTGGTCAGCTTCGCGCGCGCCACGCTGAAAGTCAAAAGAATGAGCTGGCGGCGGAGAACCCTTCAACATAACGCAATAACGTGCGACAGCGCGACTGAAAACAGCCATATACTGCGACTTTTATTCAGAAAGGAGGCCGACAGATGAATATTTACGGAATGAGCGACGTCGGGCGGCGCCGCGACAACAATCAGGACTGCTTTGAGATTCGGCAGTTAGCTGAAAACGCTCAGCTGATCGTCCTTTGCGACGGCATGGGCGGCGCGGCGGGCGGCTCGACTGCGAGCACGCTGGCGCGCGATACGATCATTCAGCAAATATCCGCCTCCTATCGGCCCGATCTGAATTTGAGGTCGATCAAGAATATTATGCAGGCGGCGATCTCCGCCGCCAACATCCGCGTGTTCGATCAGTCGGTCAACGATCAGTCGCTGGCGGGCATGGGAACGACGGCAGTCGTCGCGCTTATCACCGACAGCTGCGCTTATATTGCGCACGTCGGCGATTCCAGAGCCTATTTAATCGGGCAGGGCGGCATGAATCAGCTGACGACCGATCATTCGATCGTTCAGATGATGGTCGAAAGCGGGCAGATCACCGCCGACGAAGCCAGAGTTCACCCGAAGCGCAACATCATCACCCGCGCCGTCGGCGTGAGCGACAGTGTAAAAATCGACTTTGAGCAGATCTCAACCCGTGCAGGCGACCGTCTTCTCGTCTGCTCCGACGGACTGACTAATTATGCAAGCGCCGACGAGATCTGTGAAATAGTGAAAAGCAATCCCGCGCAGGACGCGGTTCGTCTTCTTGTATCTCTTGCCAACCAAAACGGCGGGGGAGATAACATCACCGTCGTTCTCGCCGAGTGTTAGAGCGGCAAACGGTGGTATACTTTGTCAATAATCGCTGTTGAAAGGACAGGTAGTATAAAATATGGATAAGTTTATCGGTAAACGCCTTGACGGCAGATATGAGATAAGCGAGCTTATCGGCGTCGGTG
>JBJEQI010000237.1:0-7130 GCA_051881675.1 Acutalibacteraceae bacterium | reverse complement strand
AGAGTGAGCGCAAAGTAAACCATACTAAACCATAAAATTGCAGGATGACCGCCCTGAAAAATCCAAGCTGCCAAAAGCCCGATGCCCGTCAGCAAAAACATCAGGGCTATCAGCATATATTGCAATAAAACATGCTTAAAATATCCCATTCTGTATTCTTTCAAATCGCAAAAATCCCTGTTTTGCCCGCTGACACGGTATATATCATATCCCCCATGCTTATTGGGGATACAGTCGGCATTATGCACCGACAAAAGCTCCTGCTCAAAGCGGTACATACCCGCCGATCTGTCCCGCGTCATTTCGTATAGAATAACATATTCTGTATCACACGGCTGTGACTGCTTAAATTCAAACCGATAAAACGGTCGGATTTTCAGCAGTCGCCACCCGCCCTGTTCCATTTCAGCAAGCTTTAACTCCAGTTCGTCCGCACGCCAAAGAGGATAATACATACACTTTTTCATCACTGACATAAGTTCACCAACCAAACAATCCTTTGAAAAAATTTTTCACAGAGGTCAAAAAGCCTCCGGATGTTGAACCTATTACAGATGATTTACCACGGGCAACGTTTTGTTGTTTTATACCGCTCCTCATCGTATTTACTCCTCTTTTAACTGCTCCTTTTCCATATCGTTTAGTTCTTTCAAGCGATGTCTTTCCTGAGAGCACTCTATTTACTCCTTTATTAATTGTTTTTTCAGCAGCTTTGGTTGCTCCTTTAGTAACGCCATAAGATATTGCTGATGTTCCCGCCCCAATCGCGGTATCAATCGCAACATCTTTCCAATCAACATCTTTAAAGCTCTTCCCTTCGACCAAAGTTTGATTAGCAAGATTTCCAGCTCCATTTAAAAGACCGCCTGCCGCAATTTGAAATCCAGCTGGTATTCCCGAAGCCGCCAATGTCCCGCCAAGTGCGCCTACCCCTACACCAAGCAAAACAGATTTCCAATCACCGCCGGATAACGCCGCTGAAACACCGCCGACCACTCCACCAACTACTGCGCCTATAATATAATTCCAAAAATCGCCCTCATCATCGGCGCGCACAATGGGATTGTTATCACAATACGAAAAGAGGTTTTTATCCGTCAATGCATCGGGGGTTGCCGCTATAACATCCTCATCGTCGGAATTCAAAAACCTACCCAACTCGGGGTCATAATACCTTGACTTCAGATAATACAGCCCCGTATCGGTGTCGTAGTAGTACCCTCTATAGCGAATGGGATTCACGTGTCCAATATTATCCTTCGCGGTGATCGGGTTGCCGTTTTCATCCGTGACCGACACCATCCTGCCCCAGGAATCGTACTCGTAATGCGCCTTGATCGTGCCGTCGCCGCGGTAGAGATTCACAACATCGCCGCGCGGGTTGGGCTAGTGATTATAATTCACTAAGTGCTTAATTTATGAGCCAACGGCGGGGCGGACGTGAGCCATACGCTCACACCACCCCCCTTGCGCCCCGCCGAACGCTCAAATCCCCCTAAAAACGTGTGTTAAGAAGTTGTTAAGAATTGCATGTTTCGTGCAATTGCTTATAAACTGCCGATCAATCACTCCTGCAACTCAGCAAACTTTATTCCGTATTTTTCGGCATACGCCTGCGCAGATGAGCCTGCGTATCCGAACCAAGTCAGATCGTAGTCGTGCGCTGTCAGCGCACCCTCGGGGAAAGCAATATCTTTGTTCAAAAAGCGAAAGCTCTTGCACGCGGGATGATACCCGAAAGCGCCGTCCGCTATCGCTTCAACCGTTTCGGGGATCAAGTAGCTGTCGGTTTTCAGCCCCTCGGGAAACGAAATCAGCGTTGTCATCTCTTTGTTAAACAACACGCCGTTTTCCGCCGTGTAATGATCATTCCCTGCATTGACGGCGATCTCCTGCAAGGATGAACACCGAAAAAACGGATTGGAGCCGATTTTTGAAACGCCCGACGGAATCGTTATCCGATTCAGCGCATAACACCGATAAAACGCCGCGGGACCTATTTCATCCACACTATCGGGAATGACCACCGACTTCATCTGTTCCCGCCGAAAAAGTGCGTCGCCGCCGATGACGGTAACGGGCAATCCGTCAATTTTCTCGGGAATAACCACATTTTCATCATCACCCGTGTATTTATCGATGCGAACGTGGTCTTTCATCACGGTGTAGGCGTAATCAGACTGCGCCGCAGGCGGCTCCGCTGTGTTTCCCTGACCGCAGGAGGTCATGCCGCATAAAACCGTGAGCAGCACAGCGCCGACAGCTATCATCACGGTAACAATACCGGCGATTATCTTAAGGATACATCTTCTTGATACCATAGCCGATTCCTCCGATCTTATCGCCGCTTTTGCTTTTATAAGCCGTCGGCGGGGCGGGGGTGAGCCGCACGCTCACACCCCGCCTCATTTCATATGCTCGGCGTCAACCGATCAGTTCCTTATACATCTTCAGATACTCTGCCGCCGAACGGCTCCAGCTGTTGTCGGTATTCATGGCGCGCAGGCAAAGCGCCTGCCACTCATCGCTGTTATGATAACAGCCGATTGCGCGATACACCGCGCCCGCCATATCATGCGCATTATAGCTCTGGAAGGTATAGCCGACTCCGTCGCCCTCGCCCGCGTCCTTAACCGTATCGGCAAGTCCGCCCGTCTTTCGGACAACGGGAATCGTGCCGTATCGCAACGCGATCATCTGCGACAGGCCGCACGGCTCCTGCTTGGACGGCATGAGGAAAATATCCGCTCCGGCATAGATACGGTGCGACAGCGGCGGGATATAGCCGCAGACAAACGCCATTCTGCCATGATAGTCGTTCGCTTTCTGATAGAAGAATTCCTCATACTCATGCTCGCCCGAGCCGAGGACTACAAACTGAATATTCTGCGTCATCAGCTCGTCGAAAATGAACTTCACCAGCTCCACGCCCTTATGCGAAGCGAGGCGGGTGACCATGGCGACGATCGGGACATCCGCGTCCACCGTCAGCCCGAGTTCCTCCTGAAGCGCCTTTTTATTCTCCGCTTTTTTGGCAAAGCTGTCCGCCGAATAGGGGGTATGCAGCGCCGCGTCGGCGGCAGGGTCAAACACGTCGTAATCAATGCCATTGACAATGCCTGACAGCTTCCAGCTGCGGGCGTTCAGTATTCCCGACAAGCCGTAGGCAAACCATGGGTCAAGCAGCTCGCGGGCATAGGTCGGCGAAACGGTCGTGACCTTGTTGGCGCTCTCGATTCCCGCTTTCAGATAGTTAATATCGCCCTCATTTTCCACCAGCGACGTCGCCCACGTCGGCAGGCCGACGAGATCTTCCAGCAGCTCCATGCCGTAACGCCCCTGATACTGAATATTGTGAATGGTCATAACGGTCTTGATATTCTCAAAGCCCGGTCGGTTATAATAATAAAAGTTGTAATAAGCGGGGGTCAGCGCCGTCTGCCAGTCGTTGCAGTGAATGATGTCGGGCTTGAAATCAATATGCGGAATGATCTCTAGCACCGCGCGCGAGAAGAACGCAAACCGCTCGGCGTCGTCAAACTCGCCGTATTGATTATTGCGCTTAAAATAATACTCATTATCCAGCAAAATAAAGCTCACGCCGCCGTATTTTGCCTCAAAAATGCCGCAATACTGGCTTCTCCATGCGACGGGGACGGAAATGCTTTTGACAAACTTCATGGTCGCGCGCAGCTCGGCGGAAACCGAAGAATAGAGCGGCAAAACCACCCGACACCCGACATTTTTCTTTTTCAGCGCTTTGGGAAGCGCAAACGCCACATCCCCCAGACCGCCCGAAGCGGCGAACGGATAACTCTCACTTGTTGCAAACAGGACCTTCACACATATGCACACCTTTCGTATCAAAAATAAAAAGCACAAAACGCTGTTTGCCGCGCGTCCCTGAAAAAAGAGGAGTGATTCGGCAACGACTGCATTTTATGCTTTAATTATACTATTATTTTCGCTGTTTGTAAACAGAAATTTGTATTATTTGCCCAAATTCAGCGAATTCAATATCAGTTCGGCTACGCGCTCGGTCGATCTGCCGTCCGTTTTGTCGAAAAACATATTCTTAAACGGCTCAATGCGCTCCTCGTCGAACTCGCCCGAACGGATCGTTTCGATCAGCTCCGCTTCGCTGAACACCAGCTTGCCGGGCGAATTGAGGCGCAGGTCAAAGTAAAAGTCGCGGTTCTTGATGTATTCATCGAGGTCGTAGACATAGAATACCATCGGGATTTTCAAAAGCGACGCTTCAAACACCAGCGAGGAATAATCCGTAATGATCAGATCGGTCACAAACAAAAGATCATTGATCTCGGTATTCTCCGACATATCCAGCACGCGGTGCTCATACCCCGCGGGGATAGGATGCTTCTCGGTGATGAACGGATGATGCTTAATGATAATTACATAATCGTCGGGCAGGCTGTCGCAGACAGCGGCGACATTAAACATCTCAAACGGATAATGCGCGGTTTCTTTGACATCTCCGCGGAAAGTCGGCGCAAACAGGATGAGCTTTTTGCCGCGCAGCGCCGGATAATCGGCATAAAACTTCTCGCGCACGTTTTTGGCATATTCTTCATCAAAGAAGACGTCCGTGCGGGGGATGCCCGTCGGCACGACGTTGTCATACGGTATGCCGAAGCCCTCGCTGTGACAGCGCTTGCAATACTCCGAGCTGACGGTGACATAATCGTAGTTGCGATGGTTTCTCGTCGGCTGGGGGGAGCCTTTCGGCTTGCCCAGGCGGGTAAAACCGAAGGTTTTGAATGCGCCGCAGGCGTGCCAAAGCTGAATCAGCGTTGTTTCGGGCTTTAGGTCAATATAATGAATCTGCGGCGTGAACTCATCCAGCACGATCACCTTGGAATCGGCGCAGGCGCGGGTGAATTTCACAATATCCGCGAGATTCAGCTGACGGACGGTCTTATCGTTCAGCACAAACTGAATGTCGAGATCATCTCTGTCTTTCAGCTTGCCGTAAACAAACGCAAAATTGCCCGAAATATCGGTGCGGCGAGCGGAAATAAAGCTGATCTTATTCGGCTTGACCTTTTTCAGCGAGAACAGCTTGTAAAACAGAATAATCATCACTCGGTTGAAGCCCTGAATGGTAAATTTGAAATTGCTGAGCATGGCAAAACGGAGGTTGGTATGCCCGATGATCTTGCCGAGGGTGCTGCCCGTATCGGGAACGCACAGATGCGCCAGCCCCGCCGCCGCAAGCAGCGACTCGATGAAAAACAGCGGAAGCAAACACACAGCCACAACGGTAAATACCAAATTCAGCACCAGCCTCAGCAGCGCGGCCGCCGCCTTCAAAACGGGATTGGTGCGCCCGAAATTCGCCGTCGGGGTAAACCCGATCACCTGACGGTCGAACGCGATCTCATAGCCATTGTCCTCACGGTCGATCAACGGCTCATGCTCGGACAAAGCGATGCTGTCATAATACGCATTGCCGTAGGAAAGAGCAAATTTCATCTGAAACGGCAGATTTTCGCCGCGCGTCTTCCAAAACAGCATATCGAGCATATAGGTATACTCGCCGCGGAAGCGGCAGACCGAGCCGTAATACCCGCACTCGCTGAGCACCAGCGGGATACGGCGATCTTCCTTGCCGTTGTCAAACAGCATGATCAGCTTCGGCTTGGAAAAAACGCCGTCGCGAATCAACTCGTCGTGAATCTCACCGCTGACGGTGATGATCATATTCTTCCCGACGAGCTGCATATGCTCCAAATTAACCGTATAATTCATTGATATCTTCTCCGAGAATTCACTTGATAAGCGCCTGAAAGCGCACGATATTTTGGCTGAGCGTGCCCTCTTTTCCGAAAATGGACGAAGAACCCGCGACAAACATATCCGCGCCGCATTCACGCATTTTCGGTGCATTCTGCCAGCTGACGTTGCCGTCGATCTCGAGCAGAATGTCCCTCCCGCTCTGATCGATCATTTTGCGCATCGAAGCCAGCCGCTCCAGGCTGTTCGGCGCCATGGGCTTCCCCGCAAAGCCGGGGTAAACACTCATGATCAGCACGCCGCCGATCACATCGAAAAACTCCTCCGCCCGATCGAGGGGGGTATCGGGGCTGAGCGCCAAAAACGGCACCGCGCCGAGCTGCCGAACGGCGAGTAAAGTTGCGCGGACATCCGCGCACTCCTCATAATGCACCGAAACAATATCGCCCTCGCCGATCGCCATGCGCTCGAAATACTGCTCCGGCTCATACGCCATAATATGAATATCGCGAATCATGCCGCCCGCCCCCTTCAGCGCGCGGACAATATCCGCGCCGAAGGTGATATTCGGCACAAACTTATTATCCATAAAATCAATGTGCAAAACATTAACGCCGTTTTCTTTCAGGGTATGGATATCCCTTTCCAGATTCAGCGGATCGGCGCACATCACCGACGGGGAGATAACGCCGCCGTTTGAAACGTCTATCATCAAGCAAAACACCTCACAACCAACAGTTTTACAAATCCGTTACGGGTTAACAATGATCTTGCTGAAGAACTCCGTGCCGTTTTTCATGATTTCCAAGCCCTTGTCCATGTCCTCGAGCGTATATTTCTGCGTGATCATCTTTTCGCACTGCAAAGAGCCGCTCGCCATGGCGTTGATAACGATATTCCAGTCGCAGCTGTCCGAGCCGTCGAAGCCCGAATTCCATGTGCCGTAAAGCCGCAGCTGCTTGCGCAGTATCTTCCAGTAGGTGTCTTTCGGGATATTATAGTCGCCGTGCGGATTGCCGACGCAGATGACTTTTCCGCTCGGCGCGGCGCAGTTCAGGCAGTTTAAGAAAGTCGGCAGAACGCCGACAGCGTCGATCGCCACCGAAGCACCGATACCGCCGGTCATTTGATTAATCCACTCGATCGGATCCTCGCGGTCCGCGTTGCAGTAATCCTGAAAACCGAGCGAATGAATAAACTCCACGTTGTTGATATCGGTACCGATAAGCAAAACCTTGCCCGCGCCCCAGGCTCTCGCCCACTGGGCGATCATCATACCGATCGTTCCGGGGCCGAAGATCGCGACGGTATCGCCGATCTCGATTCCCGCACGGCGCAGGGCATGAACGCCGACCGCCGCAGGCTCGGTCATCGCC
>JBJEQI010000236.1:0-7140 GCA_051881675.1 Acutalibacteraceae bacterium | reverse complement strand
CTTGAGGTGCTTGTAATAATGGCGGGTGACCGTTCCGTGTGCGGCCTCATATTCATAGATTCCGTCGGGCGAAACCAGCACCGAGGTCATCATGCCGAGCGAGCCGTAGGCGGTGGCAACCATATCCGACATAACGTCGCCGTCGTAATTCTTGCACGCCCAGACGCAGCCGCCCTGCGAGCGGACAACGCGCGCCACGACATCGTCGATCAGCGTGTAGAAATACTCAATGCCCGCCTGCTCGAATTTGTCTTTATATTCGTTTTCATAGATCTCGGCAAAAATATCCTTGAAACGGTGGTCGTAGATTTTGGAAATGGTGTCTTTGGTGGCAAACCAAAGGTCTTTTTTGACGTCGAGCGCGAAATTGAAGCAGCTTCTGGCAAAGGAGGCGATCGACTTATCCATATTGTGCACGCCCTGCACGATACCGTCGGAATCCTTAAACTCCTGAATCAGCTTTCTCGTTTCGTTGCCGTCCTTGTCGGTGACGACCAGCTCGGCGACAGAACCTTTCTCCGCTTTCATCTCAGTATTTTTATAAATATCGCCGTATGCGTGACGGGCGATGGTGATCGGCTTGGTCCAGGTGGGAATATACGGCTCGATCCCGCGGACGATGATCGGAGTGCGGAAAACCGTTCCGTCGAGAATGGCGCGGATAGTGCCGTTCGGCGATTTCCACATCTGCTTGAGATTATATTCGGTCACGCGCTGTGCGTTGGGTGTGATGGTGGCGCATTTGACGGCAACGCCGTATTTCTTAGCGGCGAGTGCCGAATCGACGGTAACCTGATCGTCGGTTTCGTCGCGATGGCGCAGACCGAGGTCGTAATACTCGGATTTTAAGTCAACATAAGGAGTGATCAGAATATCCTTGATCATTTTCCAGATGACGCGGGTCATTTCGTCGCCGTCCATCTCAACAAGCGGCGTTTTCATGGTAATTTTGCTCATAATCATATGCCTTCCTTTTCAGTGAATTTTCGGTTCGGTTTGCGGCAGATCAGACTCTCTGCTCTTTTGCCTTTGCTTCGCAGTAGATGCAGCGGTAAACGCCCTGCGCCTTGTCGGTCAGCTTGAAAACATGGGGTAGCTCCTGCTCGGTCGAGGTGATGCACCGCGGATTTCTGCATTTGATGACCCCCGCAATCCGCTCGGGCAGCTCCAGATGCCGTTTTTCGGTGATATTGCCGTCGGTAATGATATTCACGGTGATGCCGGGGTCGATATACCCGAGAACATCTAGGTCGATGTCGATCGTATCGTCGATCTTGATGATGTCTTTTCTGCCCGACTTGCGGCTGGGGACGTTTTTGATGATCGCCACGGTACATTCCATATCGCCGAGCCCCAGATAATTGTAAATTTCCATACTGCGGCCGGCTTTGATATGGTCTATCACATAGCCGTTTTTAATGGAATCTATCGTCATACCGTTACACCTCCGGCTCGATTCCGAGCAGTGAAAGT
This sequence comes from Acutalibacteraceae bacterium, assembly GCA_051881675.1. Lineage (GTDB taxonomy): Bacteria > Bacillota > Clostridia > Oscillospirales > Acutalibacteraceae > CAKRRH01. The sequence goes on along the minus strand of JBJEQI010000236.1, from coordinate 5,667 downwards.
ATCAGCGCCATGCGGATGTATTTGCCGTTCTTAACCTGCTTGAAATAGCAGGCTCTCGGGTCGGAATCGACCTCGACCGAGATCTCATTCACCCTTGGCAGGGGATGCATGATGCACAGCGATGATTTGGCGTTTTTTAGCTTATCGGCTGTCAGAATGTAGCTGTCTTTCAGGCGGACATAGTCCGCTTCGTTGAAGAAGCGCTCCCGCTGAACGCGAGTCATATACAGAATGTCAAGCCCGGGCATAGCCGCTTCCAGATCGTCGGTTTCGGTATATGCGGCGTTTTTCAGCGCGCCCGTTTTGACATAGTCGGGGATTTTCAGCTCGGCGGGGGAGATCAGCACAAATTTTACATTGCTGTATCTTGACAGCGCGCCGATCAGCGAATGGACGGTTCGACCGAACTTCAGATCGCCGCAAAGCCCCACCGTCATATTGTCAAATCCGCCTTTTTCGCGGCGGATGGTGAGCAGGTCGGCGAGGGTCTGCGTCGGGTGGTTGTGCCCGCCGTCGCCCGCGTTGATAACGGGAACGCCTGCGTTCATCGAAGCGACGAGCGGTGCGCCCTCCTTCGGGTGGCGCATGGCGATGATGTCGGCGTAGCACCCGACGGTGCGGACGGTATCGGCAACGCTTTCGCCCTTTGCGGCGGAGGAGGACTGCGACTCGGAAAAGCCGAGAACATGGCCGCCCAGCTCATACATCGCCGCCTCAAAGCTCAGCCTTGTGCGGGTGGACGGCTCGAAGAAAAGCGTTGCGAGCTTCTTGCCGCGGCAAAGCTCAGCATATTTTGCAGGATTTTCGATGATGTCGATCGCCCGCGCGATCAGCGCGTCGATCTCGTCGGTGGAAAGATCCAGTATGTCGATCAGGCTTTTCATTTCGTTCATCTCCGTCAGCCTTTTATCCAGGATTCGTCCGAGGGGTTGTCGCGGAATTTCAGCAGTCTGCCGACGTCGTCGGGCTTGATATAATTCTCCTCGGCCGCCGCGTTTGCAATAATATCAAAGCAGGTCAGGCTGACATTGCGGACCTTTGCCGCCTCGAGCCGCTCGACGCCCTTTTTCATGCCGTAGGTGACGATGCTGACGATTCCCAGCACCTCGGCTCCCGCCTCGCGCAGAATGTTGACGACCTCGATCACGCTGCCCGCCGTTGAGATGAGATCTTCAATAACAACGACTTTTGTGCCGGGAATCAGCTTGCCCTCGATCTGATTCTGCCTGCCGTGATCTTTTGCGCCGGAGCGGACGTATCCCATCGGGATGCCGAGCATTTCGGCGGCTATGGCGGCGTGCGCGATTCCCGCGGTGGAGGTGCCCATCAGCATCTCGCATCCGTCAAATTCATCTTCGACAGTATCGGCGATCGCGGTCTCGACCCGCGTTCTGACGGCGGGGTCGGAGAGAATCAGCCGGTTGTCGCAGTAAACGGGACTTTTGATTCCGCTTGCCCATGTGAACGGCTCATCGGGGCGGAAAAACACCGCTTTGATGGATAACAGATCTTTTGCAACGCTGACGCTCAGCTCGTTTTTTACAGCCATGTATAATCTTCCTTTCATGCACCTGAATATGGATAAGGCGCGGTAAGCGCCGTTGAAAACGTTGGTTTTTATTCGCCGACGAACTCGCGAACGCAGCGCAGATACGCCGCTTTCGGGTCGCTTGATGCGGTGATCGGTCTTCCGACCACGATATAGTCCGAACCGATGCGGTTCGCCTCGGCGGGGGTCATGATGCGCGACTGATCGCCCTTGTCGTTTTCGGCGAAACGAACGCCGGGGGTGACGGTCAGAAAGTCCGCGCCGCAGGTTTCATGCACCTTGCCCGCCTCCAGCGGCGAGCAGACGACGCCATCCAGCCCGCAGTCGGCGGCGTTTTTCGCATAGTGCATGACTACCTTGTCGATCGGCTCGCGGATCAGAAGATCCTGCTCCATGCGCGCCTGATCGGTGGAGGTCAGCTGGGTGACCGCGATCAGCAGCGGGCGGCTGCCATCCTCGCGGGTGAGGCCCTCGAGCGCGGCGGTCATCATCGCTTTGGTTCCCGCGGCGTGCAGATTGCACATATCGACGTCCAGCCGCGAGAGAACGCTCATCGACTTTTTCACGGTGTTGGGAATATCGTGCAGCTTTAAGTCGAGGAAGATCTTATGCCCCCGCTCTTTCAGTTCGCGCACGATCTGCGGACCCTCGGCATAGTAAAGCTCCATGCCGATCTTCACAAACGGCTTTTGATCGCCGAATTGACTCAAAAAATCCATGACCTGCTGTTTGGATGAAAAATCGCAGGCTATAATAACGTCTTTTCCCATGTTCGTTCTCCTTTTTCGGTGAATTATTCGTGCGCCGCGCCGATGATATCGGAAAGCGCCGATATATGGTATTTTTCCATCACATCGGGCAGGGCCTCGATGATTTTTTTGCAGGCAAAGGGGTCGATCAGATTCTGCGCGCCGATCTGAACGGCTGACGCGCCGCACAGCATCATCTCGATCACATCCTCGGCGCAGGAAACGCCGCCCATGCCGATGATCGGGATGCTGACGGCTTCATACACCTGATAGACCATGCGGAGCGCGACGGGCAGAATGGCGCTGCCCGAGAAGCCGCCCGCCTTATTGGCAACGACCGGCTTTTTGGTGCGCAGATCCAGCCGCATACCGAGCAGGGTGTTGATCATGCTGATGCCGTCGGCGCCCGCCTGCTCGCACGCTTTCGCGATCGAAACAATATTGGTGACGTTCGGCGTGAGCTTGATGAAAACGGGCTTTGTGGTGACCGATTTGACCGCGCGGGTGACCTCCGCCGCATTTTCGGCGCAGGTGCCGAAGCTGATTCCGCCGCCGTGCACGTTCGGACAGCTGATATTGACCTCGATCAGACCGACTTCGTCGCACCGATCGATCTTTTCACAGCAATATGTATATTCATCGACCGAAAAACCGCCGATATTGGCGATAACGGGCTTATGAAAGCATTTTCTCAGCTTCGGCAGCTCCTCGTGGATGACGGCTTCTATCCCCGGATTTTGCAGGCCGACCGAATTGATCATACCGCCGGGCGTTTCGGCGATGCGGGGCGTTTCGTTGCCGAAACGCGGGTCTTTGGTCGTCCCCTTGAACGAAAACGACCCGAGAATGTTGATGTCGTAGATTTCGGCAAATTCATAGCCGTAGCCGAAGGTGCCCGAGGCGGGAATCACGGGATTATCCAATGTAAGACCGCAGAGGGTAACCGCAGTATCCTTTACCATATGATTTCCTCCTTCGTGAGCACGGGACCGTCCTTGCAAATGCGCTTGGAGCCGTATTTGGTTTTGCAGGAGCAGCCCATGCACGCGCCGAAGCCGCAGCCCATGCGCTCCTCAAAGCTGAACTGCCCCGAGGTGACGGATTTATCGTAGACGGCTTTCAGCATCGGCTCGGGGCCGCAGCAGAAAAAGCTGTCATAAGAAATGTCGTTCATAGCGTCGGTTACAAAGCCTTTGATGCCCGCCGAGCCGTCTGCCGTAGTGAGCCGCACATCGGCGCCGAGCGCCGCAAATTCGTCGGTATAAAATACATCCTCAGCGGTGTTGAAGCCGAGTATCGCGGTAACGCGCACTCCGTTTGCAATCAGCTGTTTGGCAAGATTGTAAAGCGGCGGCACGCCGACTCCTCCGCCGATGACCAGCGCCGAGCGACCGACTTTGGCAATGTCGTAGCCGTTGCCGAGCGGGAGAAGAATATCCAGCTTTGCGCCCGCTTGCAGGGTCGACATATATTCCGTGCCGCGTCCGACCGCCTTATAGATCAGGGTCAGCGTATCGCTTGACCAGTCGCACACCGAGATCGGGCGGCGGAGATAGAAGCCGTCGAGCTGAATGTTGACAAACTGCCCGGGGCGGCTGATCGAAGAAGCGTCCCCGGCTAAGGTCATCTTGAAGACATCGCGGGCAATCTTTTTGTTTTCTGTTATGGTAAACAGCGTTGTGCTAAGCATAAAATCCTGCTTTCTTCGGCGAGGTCGGCGCAGATTTATTGCACCGTTCCGTCGTAATCAATAGTGGATACGGTGAGGGTCATTTCCTCGAGCGCGTCGAGCAGAACGCGGACGGTGTCGAGCGCGGTGAAAATGGTGACGTTGTTTTCAACCGCGCAGCGGCGGATGGCGTAGCCGTCGTGCAGGTGATCGGCACTGCTCAGGTCTTTGGTGTTAACCAGATAGGTGACGAATCCCTTGCGGATCGAGTCGAGGATCTCCTCGCTGCCGTCCGACAGCTTGAGCTTGACGCGGGTTTTGATGCCGTGCTCTTTCAGGAATTTCGCCGTCCCTTCAGTCGCCTCGATGCTGAAGCCCATATCGTAGAATCGGCGGGCGAGCGGCAGAGCCTCCTGCTTGTCCTTATCGGCGACGGAGATGAGAACGGTGCCGCTGTTGGCGACGTTCATGCCCGAAGCCTGGAGCGCCTTATAAAGCGCGCGGTTGAGCTTTTTATCGTAGCCGATTGCCTCGCCCGTCGACTTCATTTCGGGCGAAAGGGTAGCGTCGAGACCGCTGATCTTTGAGAAGGAGAACGCGGGAACCTTGACATACCACCTGTCCTTTTCGGCGGGATAGATCTCGTGAAATCCCTGACTTTTCAGCGACTGGCCGAGAATCACGCGCGTGGCGATGTCCGCCAGCGAATAGCCGGTCGATTTGGACAAAAACGGCACGGTACGCGATGAACGGGGATTGACCTCGATGACATAGACATCTTCGTTTTTATCCACGATAAACTGGATGTTGTAAAGGCCGATGATACCGATGCCCAGCCCGAGCTTTTTTGTGTAGTCGAGGATGATGTCCTTCGAGCGCTGCGAAAGGCTGAAGGAGGGATAGACGCTGATACTGTCGCCCGAGTGGATACCCGTTCGCTCAACGTGCTCCATGATTCCCGGGACGAACACATCGGTGCCGTCGCAGACGGCGTCGACCTCGACCTCCTTGCCGCTGATATATTTATCCACCAGAACCGGCTGGTCGACGTCCACCTCGACCGCGGTTTTCAGGTAACGTCTGAGCGAGAGCTCGTCGTTGACGATCTGCATCGCTCTGCCGCCGAGAACATAGCTCGGACGCACCAGCACGGGATAGCCGATCGCACCGGCGGCGCGCACGCCGTCTTCGATGTTGGTGACCGCCTGACCGTTCGGCTGAGGGATTTTCAGCTCGGTCATGATCTTTTCAAACGAATCGCGGTTTTCCGCGCGCTCGATCGCGTCGACGTCCGTTCCGATGATCTTCACGCCGCGCTGCATCAGCTTGTCCGCGAGATTGATCGCGGTCTGCCCGCCGAGCGAGGCGATAACGCCGATCGGCTTTTCCAGCTCGATGATGTTCATAACGTGTTCGGCGGTGAGCGGCTCGAAATAGAGCTTGTCGCTGGTGGTATAATCGGTGGAAACGGTTTCGGGGTTGTTATTGATAATGATCGCTTCGTAGCCGCTGTTTTTGATCGTCATAACGGCGTGAACCGTGGAATAATCAAACTCAACGCCCTGACCGATTCGAATCGGTCCCGAGCCGAGAACGATGATCTTTTTGCCGTTGCTGACGACCGATTCGTTTTCCGATTCGTAGCTTGAATAGAAATAGGGAATGTAGCTGTCGAACTCCGACGCGCAGGTGTCGATCAT
>JBJEQI010000235.1:0-1691 GCA_051881675.1 Acutalibacteraceae bacterium | reverse complement strand
GCAAAATGTTATTTCAGATTGATCTTTTTGCGCTCGATCCTGCCCCAGCTCAGCTTCTTTTTGCGATAGCCGATAAACGCCGTCGAACGCACCCATGCCAGCACAAACCGCAGGCAGGTCAGCTCGATAAAGCAAAGCAGAACCGCCTTGACGCTGTCGCCGAGGGAAAGCTTCATATCGGTCGTATAAATCCGCGAGAAAAAGGCGGACAGCGACAAAATTGCGCCGAACACGGCATAAATCAGAAAGAACAGCGCCATAAACCGCACATTCAAAAGGTCGATCGCCCAGGCAAGAATCATGGTCAGCACGCCGAAAATCTCAATAAACGGCGAAAGCAGCTCATAGATCAGAAAATAGAGATACGACACGTATCCGACCGCGCCGAACTTGACGTTAAAGAGGATGCGACGGTGCGCCGCCATGCTCTGAAAGAGGCCGAGATGCCACCGTTTGCGCTGTTTGCAAAGATCCCTCAGCCGCTCGGGCGCCTGCGTCCAGCAAACGGCGTCGGAGGCGTATTTGATGCTGTAATCCATGTTGTTCATCGTGCAGTATTCGTGCAGCTTCACAACCAGCTCCATATCCTCGCCCATGGTGTTGTGATTGTAGCCGCCCGCCGCGATCACCGTATCTTTTTTGAACAGCCCGAACGCACCCGAAATGATCAGCGAGCCGTTGAACTTGTCAAACAAAATCCTCGACGCGAGAAAGGAGCGGTCATATTCCAGCACCTGCATGGCGGCGAGCAGATTCTTCGGCATTTTATATTGCTTTACCCTGCCGTTTTCCAGCACCGCGTCATTGGAAATGCGCACCATGCCGCCGACCGCGACAATGTTGTCATGCTCCAAAACCGGCTGAGCGATCTTTCTGAGCGAATCATGCTGCAAGACCGAATCGGCGTCCATACAGATAAAATAGGGGTAATTTGAGGCATTGATTCCCATATTGAGCGAATCCGCCTTGCCCCCGTTGCGCTTTCGAATCAGCGTAAGCATGACCTTCTGCGCGCGGCTTTCATAAATAAACTCCTCGGGCTGACATTCGATCTGCCGCCTTATCGGGCGGTGAACGGGGCGCATATCAAACGCCTCGATCAGCTTTTTGGAGGTATCGTCCCTCGAGCCGTCGTCCACGACGTTGATCTCATAGGCGCGGTATTCCAGTTTGAGCAGTGACCGCACCGTTTCGACCACGGTGACCTCCTCGTTATAGGCGGGCACAATGACGGTGATCGGGACGAAATAGTTTTGCGGGATAATGTTTTTCATCACCTCGCGCCTGTGCGTTTTATACAGCTCCAGCGACCCCGCCACGACCGATACAAACAAAAATGTGGAATAGCCGATGAGGTACGCGATAAAGAACAAGCCCACCCAATCGAGAAAAACTTTCAGTGCGTCGTGCATACCGCCGCCTCCTTTTCCTCCTCGATGATGTCGCGCACATCAAAACGGTAGCGCAGAATCTCCGAGGCGTAGCGATCGTCGCCCTCGACGATGTCGATCAGGTCCGTATAGGTCATCCCCAGCCGCTCGAGGCTGCTCGACGAGTTAAAGCGGATAAACCAGTTGCGATTATATAAATTCGCCTGCAAGACCCCTTTTGTTCTCTCCGACGGGTAGATCGCCAGCGCCGAAGAAGCGATTGCGGCATACTCCCATCGGCGGTCCTGCCGCCCGTCGGCG
>JBJEQI010000234.1:0-1694 GCA_051881675.1 Acutalibacteraceae bacterium | reverse complement strand
CAATACTGCGCTGTCGTCGATCGTGAACGCGGCGCTGGATGTGCAGGCGGTGAGAAAGCTCCCCGACGAGTGGTCGGAGAAAGACTGCGGGCTGAATGCGCCTGTTCTCAGCGTGAATGTCAAAATGGCGGACGGATCAATTTTCAGCTTTGATTTCGGCGCGGTCGTTCCCGACGGAACGGGGAACTATTATTTGAAATGCTCGCTGGTAAGCGGCATTTATATCGTCAAAACCGATGTTTTTTCGGCGTTTGATAAGCTGCCGACCGACCTGATCAACAAGGCTGTCACTACCGCCGCCGTGTCTTCGGGCGAAAACGATACCTATTTTAACGGCGATACGCTTGTCCGATTTGACAAAATTCGCCTTTCGGGCAGTCAGCTTGAGGATCCGATCGAGATGAAATATGACGACAGCGACGGAATCATGCTGTATAACCGCATTACGGCTCCCGTTTCCTGCTACGGCGAAAATACCCGAATCTCAACGCTGCTTTCGCCGATGTCAGTCGGCCTGACGGCGGACAGCGCCGCTGTGATCAATCCGAGCGCCGCCGATCTGAAAAAATACGGGCTGGATAATCCGTATTACCGCGCGGAATACACCGTCAAGGGCAAGACCTATGCGCTGATTTTCTCCGCAAAAGGCGCGGTCACCGACGGCATATACAGCTGTATGCTGGAGGGCGTGCCGGTCATCTATAATGTCGCCGCCACGGGCGCGGAGTTTGTGGAGTGGGATCTCGGCGATCTTCGCTCCTCGGCGATCTATCTGCGCAGTGTCGATTCGATGAAATCGCTGACCTTTGAGTACGGTAAGGTTTCGGATACCTATTCGCTCAAATCGACGGTTGAGCCGATCGAGGGAACGGATGATTCCGAGGAATATAAGCTCACCGTCACGCTCGGCAGCAAAGAGGTCGATACCGACAGCTTCCAGAATATGTATTTCAAGTTTGTTTCGCTCCAGCCGATGAGCTATCTCAAGCGCGGCGAGAAGCCGCCTGTCGGTGAGTCGCGGCTGACCGTGACAAGCGAAAACACCGACGGCACAAAGGACGTTCTCAAGTTTGTTAAGTACAACGACCGCTATTACAGCTTCACCGTCAACGGTGTCGGCGACACGCTCGTGCGGTATGATGAGCTGGAAAACATTATTCATGTGTTTGAGCGATTCAAAGCGGGCGAGAAGATCGAAATGTGAGCCCGTGATTGAACGGCTCCTTCATAACACCAATTTATAACTTAAAAACCGCCTCTTCTTCGGAAGAGGCGGTTTTCGTATGTGGTCAAATATGCAATTGTTGAGCGATAAAGCAATTACTTCGCCAGAAGCTTTTTAATGCGCTCGACCGCTTCGATCGTTCTTTCTCTGTTGCCGAACGAGGTCAGGCGGAAATATCCTTCGCCGTTCTTGCCGAAGCCCGAACCGGGGGTGCCGACGACGTTGGCATTTTCCAGCAGGTAGTCGAAGAACTCCCAAGAACTCATGCCGTTCGGGCATTTCAGCCAGATATAGGGCGAGTTCTTGCCGCCTGTATAGTAGATGCCCAGCTCGTCCATAGCCGCAGAAATGATGCGGGCGTTTTCCTGATAATAGCGGATATTCTCCTTGATCTGGCGCTGACCCTCTTCGCTGAACACAGCGGCGGCGGCGCACTGCACGGGCCACGAAACGCCGTTGAATTTGGTCG
>JBJEQI010000233.1:0-1699 GCA_051881675.1 Acutalibacteraceae bacterium | reverse complement strand
CATGCCCGTCATGGCGGATTTTTTGTTTATCGCCGATTGTGAAATCGCCGATTGCGGACATTCATCCGCACAACCACCGATTTTATAAAAGGAGCGAAAACTCGGATGAACACAGCCATCATAACAGGCGCCAGCAGCGGCATCGGCAGAGAATTTGTCATGCAGCTGATGCAAAACGATTCCATTGATGAAATATGGGTGGTCGCGCGGCGGGAAAACCGTCTGCGCGAGCTGGAGGCGCTCAGCGCTCAGCGCGGCGGATGCGCGATCCGAGTGCTGGCGCTTGACCTGACCGACGACAAGGCTCTTCACCGCTATCAGGATGAGCTGAACCGCCTGTCGCCGAACGTCACCCTGCTGATCAATTGCAGCGGATTCGGGCGATTCGGCGATTACAGCGAAATTCCCGTCGGTCAGAGCCTTGACATGATCGACCTCAACTGCAAGGCCTATACCTGCATTACCGAAACGACCCTGCCCTTCATGAGCAGCGGCGGCGAGATCATCCTGCTCGCCTCCTGCGCCGCGTTTCAGCCGCTGCCGCAATTCAACGTTTATGCCGCAACAAAGGCGTTCACCCTCGCCTATTCCCGCGCCCTGCGCGAGGAGCTGAAGCCGCGGAAAATCAATTGTCTCGCGGTCTGCCCGTCGTGGGTAAAAACGGAGTTTATCGACGCGGCAAAATCGACCGACAGCGGCGCGGTGAAGCGCTTTTTCAACATCACCACCGCCGATAAAGTGGTCAAAAAGGCGCTTTCGGACAGCCGCCGCGGGCGAGCCGTATCGGTCTGCGGCATACTGACAAAATGCCAGCACCTGATGAGCCGCATACTGCCGACCGCCGCCCTGATGGGCGCATGGAAGCTCCTGCAAAAACCGTAAAACCGCGTCTCCCGGGCGACCCGTGACAGACAGGCGCGGGCGAGAACGAAATATTGCAGTTCTCCGATGAAAACGCGCGAAATTATGTTGACAAAACCGCATATCTTTATTATAATTAGAATAATTAATATGTGCGATACTTATCAACATACACTTTCACGGAGGAATATTCATGGACGAAATGAACAACAATCAGAACGGATTTCAGGATCCCACCGCGCCCTACACCCCGCCTGTCGAGCCGACTGCTCCCGCAGAGCCGACAGCGGCAAGCCCCGTAGCTCCCGCGCAGCCCGCCCCTGAGGCGCCCGCGCCCGAAGCCGCACCCGCCGCTCCTCAGACTCCGCCCTCATACGATCAGTTCAGGCAGAATCAGGCGCAGTACCAGCAGCCCGTTCAACCGCAGTACCAGCCGCAGTATCAGCAGTCTGCACAGCCGCAGCAGCAGTATCAGCCGTATGCTCAGGTGCCTGTGAACAACGCGTCGACCAACGGTCTTGCAATCGCGTCGCTCGTTCTCGGCATTATTTCTTTGGCATGCTGCCTTTTCCCCGTCGGCATTGCCGCGCTGATTCTCGGCATTATCGGTCTGAATCAGACCAAAACCAAGGGTCAGAACGGTCGCGGTCTGGCTATCGCGGGTATCGTCCTCGGCGCAATCTCATCGGTCATGACCGTTTTTGCAATCATCGGCTATGCTTCCGGCGCGTACAGCCTCAGCAACATCTATAATCAGTATTACGACGATATGTTCACCGATAATGAGCTGAACGACTTTTTCTCTATGATTCGTCTGTTCAAATAAGAGCGTTATAAC